>JAZUCR010000244.1:0-7105 GCA_045639225.1 Victivallales bacterium | reverse complement strand
ACATCAACTGGGAAGCGCTGTTCGAAAGGTTCTCAAAAAGGAGCCTTTCCGCCGGGGAACCGCAGAAAGGCAACACCACGGGAATGATGTGGCCCGGCCATCCCGGCGCTGCCTGGATGTGCGTACGCGGACTGGCGAAAGTTTCCGATGAAGTGATCGCCGCCGCGGATGCCCTGCTGGCGGAAAGACATCGCGATCCGGACGGACTGTTCGACGATCCGGTTTATCCGGGCCATCTTTCCACCGTGCATCTGGCCATGACGGTCCCGCTGCTTGCGTGGGCGGGAAAAATCAGCGGTCAGGCACACTATTTCGACGAAGCGGTCAGACAGTTCACCGGGTATGCTGAAAAACTTTACGATCCGGCAGAGCGTCTCTGGCATCCGGGGTATCTCCCGGGAAAAGCGGACGCGGCGATGGCCGGCGGTTACTGGTTGTTCTATGCCCTGTGGCCGACCCTGTATCCGGAGAAGGTCGGGGTGTATCCCGGCTGCTGGGGCAAGGGGGAAGGATATGCGCTTTTTGCATTGTCAGAACTGATTTTCGAAATGCCGGACGGATATGAGGCGAAACAGAAGCTGATCGGGATGCGGGCGGATATGCTGGACGGGCTGCTGCAGTATCAGGATCCGAACGGCATGTGGCACCAGGTGCTGAACGACTGGGGTTCCTACCCGGAAACCTCGGGCACGGCCTGGATCCTTTATGCGCTCGGACGGGGCGTGAAACGCGGCACCGTTGACCGGGAAAAGTTCCTGCCGCCCTACCGGCGCGGCCTGGCCGGGCTGAGCCGGTATCTGGCTTATGACGGAAGCATCTACAACGGATCCGTCAGCTGCATCTGTCCGGGAGGGCGCGGCAGTGCGGTGGATTACGCCATGCTCAGATGGGGCAAAAACGAGTATTTCTCCATTGCCCCGGTCCTGCTGGCGCTGCAGCAGGCGGCCCAGAATGAATGCGCCATGCACCTGATCCCGTCTTTCAGTGAGATTCTGGAGGAATTTCCCGGAGAGGAGAAGAAATGATGAATTATTCCACGATCGCATACAATCTCTGGCACCGCCATAACAAAATGAATTTCACCATGTCCTATGCGTCCATCCTGACCTATTACAGCGCGCTCCGGCTCGCCGACGTCATGCAGGATGAAGCGCTTTATGCGGAGGTCCTTGCCAAACTGATGCCGATGATCAACGGCGAGGTTTCCAGTGCCGTGGGATTTTACAGCGAATATGTTTACCGCTGGGGCGGAAACGCGTCCGCCTGGGCACTGCTGAACGGCCGTCTGCCGGAAGGTTCGGCGGAAATTCTGTGTAAAGCCTGCGAAGGCCTGAACCGTTATCAGCCGCGCTGCAACGACGGGATCTTCTGCCAGAAAGCCTGGTATGATCCCTCGAAATGGGGATTCCGCTGGATCGATACGGTTTTCGGAGTCTGCCCGTTCCTGCTGTGGACCGGGCTGAAATGCGGCCGGAAAGATTTCATCGACGAAGCGGCCGCGCAGATGAGATATCATCATGATCTGCTGTTCGATCCGGAACGGAAACTTTATCATCAGGCGATCGACGCCCGCCGGCCGGAACTGACCCCGGGATACTGGAGCCGCGGCATGGGCTGGGCACTCCATGCGCTGGCCGATCTGGCGGCCGACCTGCCGAAGGACCATCCGGAGCGGGATTACATTCTCCGGGCCTATTCCGATGCCATGGAAGGATGTCTGGCCACGCAGAATCCGAACGGCATGTGGCACCAGAGCATGGACGACCGGGGGACGTATCAGGAATCGTCCGGGACCGCGCTGATCCTGTATGCGCTGGGAAAAGGCATCCGGAACGGCTTCTTCACGGAAGAAAAATACCTGGCCTCGTTCCGGCGCGGACTGAAAGCACTGTCGGGCTGCATCTGCTTCGACGGTTCGGTCATGTTCTGCTGCGGCGGCTGCTGCAGTCCGGGATATAACGGAACGGCGGCCGATTATCAGGAGCGTCACTGGGTCCTGAACGACCTGCATGCGTTCGGCGGACCGATCCTCGCTTACACGGAAGCGCTTGAACTTGTAAAGAAAGGTTTGCTGAAAGATGGCGAATAACGATCTGGTGGGCGCGGTGGTCAAGGCGATGGCACTGGTCAAAATCGTCTCCTCCGCTCAAAACGGAATGAAACTGAACGAACTGGCTGAAGCGGCCGGACTGAAAACCGTTACCTGTTTCAATCTGGTTCGCACCCTCATCGCCGGGGGATTCCTCGAAAAGATCAACGGGCGGCTTTACACGGGCAGCGAGATCTCCCGGATCGCCGGCAACCGTTTCCAGACCGGCTTTTTCCGTGAGGCGGAAACCGTGCTGCTGAAGCTGAATTATACCTGGCCGCGGGCCACCATGATTTTTGCGGTGCCGGGGCGGTCGGGGATGGAGCAGACCCACCGGATCAGTTTCGAGCACCCCGGGGTCATTCAGCGGCTGAACAATGAGCTGATGCCGCCTTATGCCAGTGCGGCCGGACTGCTGGGCCTGGCTTTCGTCGAAGATGAAGATGTCCGGATCCGGATCGAGGAAAAATATCCGTTCCCCGAATTCGGGATCAATCTCTGGAAATCCAGAAAGGCGCTGGATGCTTTTTTGAAAAAATGCCGGGAAGATCAGATCGCGGTGGTTCCTTTCGACACGGATGTTTTCCGCAGGGTATCCGTTCCGGTTTTTGACCGGTCCGGAAAATTCATCGCGGTCATCGGTGCCAGTTGTCCGGTGAGAGACTTTCCGCAAAAGGATTTTCTCGCCATTCAGAAAGAATTGAAAAAGATCGCAGCTGTTTTCAAACAGAAAAGATATTAAACGGAACAGGAGGTCCTTATGACTGAAAAAACAGAATATCCCATTTCGATTGCCGATATGCGGGAACGCTACCTGAAACTTTATTCGGGCGCGGTCAACGACGTGATGCGGTTCAATTACAAGGTGAATGCGGCCCTGCCATCTTCCTATCTTCCCCTGCGGGAAAAGATGAAACTCTGCGGCCAGGCGTTCACGATCAAAGGCGCGCCGGACATCACGACCGACGGGGAATTCGAGATGCGGGCGCAGATGCTGGAAGAACTGCCGGAAGACAGCGTGGTCATGTTCGACTGCACCGGCGACACCGTCACGGCGCAATGGGGCGAGGTCATGACCAAAGCCGCGATGCGGGCCGGCTGCCGCGGCGCATTCATCAACGGGATCCGCGACACCGAAGCCATCCTCGAACTCGGTTTCCCGGTCTTTCATCTTTACCGCACCAACGTCGGGATGCTGGGACGCTTCCGCATGTATTACTATCAGAAACCGGTCCGGATTGGCGAAGTCACGGTCAATCCCGGCGACTGGATCTACGGCGACATCGACGGCGTGATCTGCATCCCGGCGGCCGAGGCTTATGAGGTATTGCTCAAGGCCGAAGCGATCCTGCGGAAAGAAGTGACCATTCGCCAGATGGTCGATTCCGGCATGAAACCGACTCAAGTTGTCAAAAATGGAGGATATTTCTGATGAAAGCATCGCAATATATCAAAGCCGGACAGGTCGAATACCGCGAAGTTCCGCTTGCCGAACCAGGCGAAAACGAGATCCGCGTCAAGGTGGCTTACTGCGGGATCTGCGGGACCGATCTGCATATTTTCAAGGGGCACATGGACACCCGCGTCAAAGCGCCGCAGGCGGTCGGACACGAGGTCAGCGGAACCATCGCCGCCATGGGCGCAAAGGTCCAGGGATTCACGGTCGGACAGAAAGTCACGGTCCGGCCGCTGGACAACTGCGGCGAATGCAACACCTGCAAAGCGGGCTTCACGCACATCTGCGAAAAACTGCGTTTCCTCGGGATCGAGACCGCGGGCGGCTTTGCCCAGTACTGGACGGTGCCTGCGCGGCTGGTCCATGCTCTGCCGGCCGGCCTGCCGCTGAAACTCGCCGCGCTGGTGGAACCCCTGGCCGTGGCCTGCCACGATGTGCGCCGTTCGGAACTGAAGCCCGGCGATTACGTGGTGGTGAACGGCGGCGGACCGATCGGCATGCTGATCGCGATCTGCGCCCGGGCCGCCGGCGGCAAAGTGACCCTGTGCGAGATTAACGAAAAACGTCTGGAACTCGCCCGTCAGCTTGGTTTCAAGGTCATCAATCCGCTGAAGGAAGATCCCGTCGGGATCGTCAGGTCCGAGACCGGCGGCAGCGGCGCCGATGTGGTGTTCGAAGTCTCCGGTTCCGAACCCGGCGCGCTGGTGATCACGCAGCTGACGCGTCCCCGCGGCACCATCGTTGTGGTGGCGATCTATTCCAAGCCGGTCCCGGTCGATCTTCACAAATTCTTCTGGAAAGAACTGCGCATGATCGGCGCGCGCGTTTACGAGGCGCGGGATTACGAACAGGCGATCGCGCTGACCGCGGGCGGGACCCTGCCGCTGGAAAAACTGATCAGCAAAGTCTTCCCGCTGGCCGAACTGCAGAACGCTTTTGAATTTTTGACTCAGACTCCGGACGCAATGAAAGTCCTGATCCAATGCAACGATGAGGTGGAAAAATGATTCTCGATCAATTCAAACTGGATGGCAAAATTGCGCTGGTGACCGGCTGCCGCCGGGGCATCGGCAAGGGTATGGCGCTTGGTCTGGCCGAGGCCGGTGCGGACATCATCGGCGTCAGCGCTTCTCTGGAAGAAAACAGCGAGGTGGAAAAAGAGGTCAAGGCTCTGGGCCGGAATTTCTGGCGCTACACCTGCGATTTTTCCGACCGCAAGGCGCTGTATGAGTTCATCGCGAAAGTCAAGGCGGAACATCCCCGCGTGGACATTCTCTTCAACAACGCGGGGAGCATCCTGCGCAAACCTGCCGCGGAACATCCGGACGAATACTGGGACAAGATCATCGAGACCAATCTTTCCGCCCAGTTCGTGCTGGCGCGCGAGTTCGGCAAGGAGATGATCCGGCGCAAATCCGGCAAGATCGTGTTCACCTGTTCCCTGCTGACCTTCCAGGGCGGGATCAACGTTCCGGGCTACGCCGCCAGCAAGGCCGGCGTCGGCGAACTGGTCATGGCCTTTGCCAACGAATGGGCCAAATACGGGGTCAACGTCAACGGCATCGCTCCCGGATATATCGCCACGGACAACACGCAGGCTTTGCGGGACGATCCCGTGCGCAGTCAGGCGATCCTGGAACGCATTCCGGCGGGACGCTGGGGCACGCCCGAAGATTTCAAGGGCGTCGCGGTGTTCCTCGCGTCCGCGGCCAGCAATTACGTCAACGGCTCCATCTATCTGGTGGACGGCGGCTGGATGGGGAGGTGAGCACGATGAAAAAGAAACTGCTTTCCCTGTGTCCGATCGCCGATGAAGCCGCGAAAAAACGCATGGCCGAATTCTACGACATCACCGAACTGGAAAAATGCACGGAAGAAGAACTCTTCGCCCGCGCCGGAACATTCGAGGCGCTGATCGTGCCGTACACCGCCGGAATGCTGGTCACCGAACGGGTGATCGACAAGGCCGCCGATCTGGAGATCATCGCCTCGTCCTACGGCGGCACGCGGCAGAACATCGCCGACATCTACGCGATCCGCAAGGGGATCAAGGTGCTCCACACCGGCGCGTCTCGCGAACGGCCCATGGCCGAATACACCCTGGCGCTGGTGCTCTGCTCGTTCCTGCGGATCAACAATTATTACCACGACATGTGCGCCGGTGAATGGCCGCGGTTCAAATATCCGCGTTCCCGCATCCTGAAAGACCGCAAAGTCGCGGTGGTCGGATACGGTCGGATCGGCAAAGCCATCGTGAACCTGTTCAAAAACTTCACCGGCGACATTTCGGTCGTGAGCAGACACCTTTCCCCGGAAGAGGCGAAAGCCGACGGAGTGAAAACGGTCGAACTCAACACCGCTTTTGCCGAATCGGAAGTGATCATTCTGGCCGGCGGCAACACGCCCGCGAACCATCACCTGATCGGCGCCGAACAGTTCGCGCTGATGCAGAAAGACGCTTTGTTCGTCAATATCGCCCGCGGCGCCATGGTCGATGAGACGGCGATGGCCGCGGCCGCGGCGGAAAAACCGATCTTTCTGGCGCTGGATGTGTTCGAGACCGAGCCGCTGCCGGAAAATTCTCCGCTGCGCAACCGCGAAAACGTCCTGATCACTCCGCACCGGGCGAACAATTCGATCGAGTTCGAAGAACGCTGGAAATGTCTGGCCGACGATCTGGTCCTGCTGGCGAAAGGCGGCTTGCCTGATTCGGTCCTGACCGAGGAACGCGCCAAGACTATGAGTGAATCCTGATCTGCTGGGCTCCTGCGGAAATCCATTCCGATGGACGAGCTGAGCAAGACGATGCCGGAGCGCGGTTCCAGCAGCGTAGTCAATCCAATTCGGGGTGCAGATTTCATTTTCGGATCAATCCTCTTTTTTTTATTTGATTCATGGCTGGTAATAGTCGTCATGCCGGGGAACCATGCTGGGCTGCAATCCTTTCTTTTGTGCCTCTGTGTTCTTCTTTTCTGACCATTTCAGTTCATCTCAGCTGACGAAGCAGTTCGCCGATATGTTTCATCGCCTTTTCGCTTGCCTGTCTGGCGCATTCCTTTGCCTGTTCCGCCTGCCGGAGCGCGGCAGGATAATCCGAAACGATTTTCTGCATGCAGACGCAGATATCGGACACTGAGGTGACATTCAGTTCGAAGATCCAGTTCTGCAGCCCGATGTCGCGCCACATCTGTCCCTTCCAGGTGTCTTCGGCCTGACGGAGCAGGACCGCCGGCAGCCCCATGGTCACGAACATGATGGGCGAGTGCATATCCATGCTGAGCAAACTGTGGGCACGGGAATAGACACCGGCCGCTTCATCGGTGATCCAGTATCCGCTTTTCCAAACCGTTTTGGCCTTGACGTCTTCCGGCAGCCGGTCATACACATAGCGTGTAAGCGCCCAGTGAGATACATGTCAGGGGGGGCGGACGAATGCGGACCGGAAATTGAAAAATTATTTTGAGATGGGTTTCCAGAACGGAGGCAGCAGAGAATCGATCTGACTGGCAGGAGTGGAGGATAGTCGCGGCAGAACATCTTCAAGCCAGTTGCGGAAGCAG
>JAZUCR010000243.1:0-6673 GCA_045639225.1 Victivallales bacterium | reverse complement strand
GCTGGCGCACAGCCTTGCCGAAGTGCTGGCCCAGCTGACCGCTCTGCGCGACGAGCAGCACGAATTCCAGACGGTGGTCGTGGACTCCGCCGACTGGCTGGAGCGCCTGATCTTCGATGAAGTCTGCCGGGAATTCGGCGTCCGATCCATCGAAAAAGCGGATGGCGGGTATGGAAAAGGTTACACACACGCCCTGACGCACTGGCGCAAGGTGGTGAATCTGCTGCAGGAACTCCGGGACAAACGCGGGATGATGGTCATCCTCGTCGCCCACGCAAAAGTGGAGCGCTTCGAAGATCCCGAAAACGCCGCCTACGACCGCTACACGCCGCGACTTCACAAGCATGCCGCGTCCCTGATCGCGGAGTGGGTGGACGCCGTCCTGTTCGCCAACAAGAAGTTCAGGGTTTCCAAGGACAGCAACGACCGGGCAATTGCCGCACCCATCGGCGCGGACGGCGGCGAGCGCATCATCCGCACGGTCGGAAGTCCGGCCTGCATCGCAAAGAACCGTTACGGTCTGCCGGGGGAAATTCCCCTGTCCTGGGCCGCATTCATCAACGCCTATCAAAAAGCATTGGAGAAAAATCATGGCAAAGTGCAGTGAAAAATGTGAGATTTATTCGCGTGTCTGCGGATATTTTCGGCCAGTCAGCAACTGGAATCGTGGCAAACAGGCCGAATTCAAGGACCGCAAGCCGTTTGAGGTGCAGAAAAAATGTCCGAAAGAATAATCGTCGCAAACCGGCCGCTGATCTGCGATTTTTGCAAACGCCCCATTCCGCAGGGCTGCAGATGTCGCCTGATCCGGGATGACTTTTTGCCGTTCCTGTTCTACTTCGAACATCTCAACTGTCCGTCAGGACCGGCAGTCGTCCAGCCGAATGCCCCTCAAAACAAACCCGTAATCAGCAACAGCCAGCCGGAACCCGCGCTGGCGTAACCAAACAAAGAAGGAAAACAAATCATGGCAACTCTCAATTTCAATGCAACCGAAGTCGAACCCTCTGTGGAATTCGAGGCAATCCCGGCAGGCAAATACCAAGCGGTCATCGTCGAATCCGAAATGAAACCGAACAAGGCCGGGACTGGCGAATATCTTCAGCTGGAATTCGAAATCATTGAAGGGGAATTCAAGAATCGCAAACTCTGGACGCGGCTCAATCTCCACAATCCGAACCCGGACGCCGTCCGGATGGCGCGCGCCGATCTCTCCGCGATCTGCCACGCCGTAAACGTGATCCAGCCGGGCGACTCCGTCGAGCTGCATAATCTGCCGCTCACAATCACCGTCAAATGCCGCAAGACCCCGGACGGCGACATCGTCAACGACGTCAAGAGCTACGCGCCGAAAGCCGGGGCCGCAGGAGCCGCCGCAGTGCCCGCCACGTCCGCCTCCGCTCCCCAGCAGCCGTCCCAGCAGGGAACCGCGCCGTCCGCCCCGCCGTGGGCGCGGCAGCAATGACGGCGGAATTTGAACTGCCGTGGCCGCCCAGCGTGAATCATTACTACCGTCACGTTGGACCGAGAGTTTTGATCTCGCGTGACGGCAGAAAATACCGTGAACAGGTCGTCGCCCGTTTTCGCACCGACCGGGTGGCGAAATACACCGGGCCGGTGGAGCTCAACATTGAGCTCTATCCACCGGACAACCGGAGACGGGACGTGGACAATTCTTTGAAATGCCTGCTGGACACGTTCACCCACGCAGGACTGTATGAGGACGACAGTCAGATCCATAGGCTCGTCGTCACCAAACGTGAACCGATGCCTCCGGACGGGCTGGCATACATAAGGATCAAGGAATGGAACGTAGACAAGATGGCGGAGAACGCCGGAAAATCGTGCAGGAATACATCCGGAGCATCGACAACGATCAGGAACGGACCGTGTGCTATCTCTTCATGAACAACTACGATGAATACGAGATTCGCAAATGCCTGCGGATCACTCGAAAACAGCTTAACAGGATAAAAACCGCGATCCGGGAAAAACTGATTGCGGCGGGCATCCAGGAATGAAAGAGAACTGTTCAGAATTGTTCTTGGAATTGCGTCAGGAACGCGTCCGGGGTAAGAACCGGCAGAATATCCGAGGGGAAATCCTTCACATTTCGGGTGACGATACAGTCCGCCTCAATGGACAGTGCCGAATAAAATTGGATTGCATCTTCAAAATCAGGCATTTTTGCCATGATTGCTTTCCCGATAATATCCTGCACAAGCGGTACCATGGAAAAATTGGAATTCAGAACTTCCACGGCTCTTTGTGCTTTGTTCATTCCTTCATGTTTGCGCATGATGTAGAAAATGTTGTTGAAGCTGATTGCGGAAATGAAAATTTCCGCTTTCCGGCTCTCTGCCAGTGCCCAAATCTGTATTGAATCGTCGACATATGGAACGCGGTTTTGGAAAACATCCAAGAGAATATTCGTATCAAGGAAGATTTTCATAATCATTCACCATACTTTTCATCAAGGATGTCTTCCATTTCTTTTTTGTAGTCCCAATCCTTTGGAACCCGCAAAGAACCAAGAACAGAACGGGTAAGCGGTCCGACAGGAATTGTTTTGCCTTGTTTTTTTCTTTGGTGGCGAGCAAGAATGAATGCTGAAAACATCTGAGTGATGCTGGTATTATCTTCGTCTGCCATCTTGTGGGCAAGCTCAATTACTGATTTTGTCGGACGCAAAGTTAATTTTGCAGTTTCCATAAAACACCTCCATGACGTATTGAATTTATTTTAAGATACGTCAAACAAGAGAAAAGTCAAGCACTGAAAACAAAAAAAAGGAGAAAAACTTTGGAATTAAGACCATATCAACAGGCTGCGGTCGATGCGGTCTACAATCACCTCCGCAGCAAAGAAAACAACCCCTGCGTGGTAATTCCATGCGGGTGCGGGAAAAGCGTCGTCCTCGCACAGATAGCAAAGGATGCCGTTGAAAAATGGAACGGTCGGGTGCTGATTCTCGCTCACGTGAAAGAATTATTGGAGCAAAATTCGGATAAAATCCGCAAACTCTGTCCGGAACTGAAGATCGGGATCTTCTCTGCCGGTCTGAAATCCCGCGACACGGAGGAGCCGGTGATTGTGGCTGGCATCCAGAGCGTCTACAACAAGGCTTGCGATCTGGGTCCGTTTGACATTATCATGGTCGATGAATGCCATCTGATTCCGCCTGACGGGGAAGGAACTTACCGCACATTCCTCAAGGATATGAAGGTCATCAATCCCCATGTCCGGGTGATCGGGCTCACGGCGACACCATTCCGGCTCAAGGGCGGACTGATCTGCCAGCCGGAGAACGTCCTGAACGAGATATGTTATGAAGCAGGACTCAAGGAGATGATCCAGCAGGGATATCTCTCGCCGCTCATTTCCAAGGCTGGCCGGACCGAGGCAAATCTGGACGATTTGCACATCCGGGGCGGCGAGTTCATCGGCGAAGAGATGGCTGCGGCGATGGACAATGAAAAGATCGTGTCCTCGGCCTGCCGGGAGATCGTCGACCTGACCAAAGACCGGAAATCGGTGCTGATTTTCACCACCAGCGTAGAACACTGCAAACATGTCGCGGAGAAAATACAGGAGTATTCCGGACAGGAATGCGCCATTGTAACCGGCAGCACTTCCCTTGGGGAACGCGCCGAGATTATCGCCCGCTTCAAGGGCGAATTTGTGCCCGCCGACCTGTTTGGCAATGCGAAGCCGCAGCTCAAGTTTCTGGCGAACGTGAATGTGCTTACTACGGGCTTCGATGCTCCAAACACGGACTGCGTGGTGCTGCTCCGTCCGACGAATTCGCCGGGTCTGCTGATTCAGATGGTCGGCAGAGGCACACGGCTGTCACCCCAGACAGCCAAAGAAAATTGCGTCGTTTTGGACTATGGCGGCAACATCCTCCGGCACGGACCCGTTGACATGATCCGCGTCAAAGACCCCGGCGCTGGCAAAGGCGGCGATGCCCCGGCGAAGAAATGTCCGAAGTGTCTGGCGCTGATTCACGCGGCATATGCGAAGTGTCCGCAGTGCGGCTTTGAATTCCCGCCGTCCGAGAAGAGCAATCTTTCCGAGAAGGCATCCTCGGCGGGAATCATTTCAGGTCAGATCAACTACACCGACTACGATGTGCAGGATGTGTATTACTGCGTCCACGAGAAGCGTCACGCCGAACCGGGGACGCCGCGCACGATGCGGATCGACTATCAAGTTGGATTCGATGAGTTCAAGTCGGAATGGGTCTGCCCGGAACACACGGGATACGCCCGTGACAAGTTCCTGAAATGGTGGCGAGAACGTGCCGCCATCGGCTGCCCGGTTCCAAATACGGCACGGGAGGCCGTTGCACTGGCGAACAACGGACTTCTCGCCGCCCCGGAGCGCATTACAGTGCGCTCGGTCGCCGGGGAGAAGTTCGACCGCATCACCCGCTGGGTGCTGAAAGAACGCCCGATCATGCTGGAACCGGGAGACGATTCCGACGAGATCAATGCGGAAGATCCGAGCAACAGTCCCGCCGATCTGGGCGTGGCTCAGGACTACGATCCGGAGGAAATACCGTTCTGATGTCGGATATTTCCTTGTCCGCTGACCGCAAAACCACACAATAACAGTCAAAATTTTGGAGATTATCATGCGCAAACTCGCATCCATTGTCACCATCAGAGAGGTGAAAGATATTCCCTGGAGCGACACCCTGACCGTCGCGACCATGCAGGGCAAGGGCTGGCAGGTCGTGATCGGCCGGGATTCCCTCAAACCCGGCGACCGGGCCGTGTATTTCGAGATCGACTCGGCGCTGCCGCCGACCGACGCACGGTTCGACTTCCTCAAGGAGAAGTGCCTCAAAACGTGGTCGCTCAACGGCGAAGTCCTGAAGCAGACCATCCGCATCAAGACCGTGAAAATCCGGGGCGTGGTCAGTCAGGGGCTGCTGATGCCGCTAACCGAATTCCCCGAACTGGCGACTCTCCCGGACGGTGAGGATGTCACCGCCCGGCTGGGCGTGGAACACTACGATGAGGTCGCCGCCCCGTTCCGGGCTTTCGACGGAACGCTCCGGGTCTCCGGCGACGCGCTGGGCGAATTTCCGGACTTCATTCCGAAGACCGATGAGGAGCGCATCCAGAACCTGACCGACTGCTTCGAGACGATGAAGGGAAAGCTGTTCGAAGTCACCAGCAAGGATGACGGCTGTTCCATGACGGTCTATTACAGCCCGTCTCATTTTCCGGCAGCCCCGTTCGGCGTGTGCTCCAGGAACAAGAATCTGAAGGATTCCCAGAAGAACAGCCTCTGGGAAATCGCCCGGCAGTATGAACTTCAGTCGAAACTGGAAGCCATCGGTCGCGAGCTGGCGTTTCAGGGCGAGTTCGTCGGTCCCGGCTGCAACGGCAACCGCGATCTCTACCGCGAGAGCGAGTGGCACGTCTTCCGGATCTGGGACATTGAAAAAGGCTGCTTCCTTCTGCCGGAGGAGCGCCGCGAGCTGTGCCGGGAATATAAAATCCCGCACGTCCCGGTAATCGAAGCGGAATGCCCGGTGTTCGACCGTTTCCATTCCGTCGAGGAAATCCTCGCCTTCGCCGAAGGCAAGACCGTTCACGATCACGAACGCGAAGGACTGGTGTTCAAGGAAATCGGGACCGGTCATCCGTTCTCATTCAAGGCTGTCAGCAACAAGTATTTGCTCAAACTGAAATAACGGAGGAATTATGAGCTGGGGAACTTATTACAAACACGAAGGCTACCTGTCCCGGATCGGCAAAAACGAAATTCCGGGCAAGCTGGAGGCATGCCGAGAGGAAAACGACTTGCTCTGGAGCGAAATCACCGCTTACATGGCTTCGACGCCGCCCGCGACGGCAAAGGACCTGAATGGCGATGAGTATCCGTGGCAGGAATTCATCGCGATGAAGGTCCGCGAACTGCGCGAGGAGATCGAGGAAAATGCCCGCCTTATGGCGCGGCTTGACGACTGCACCGAGGCAATGAAAGAGAATCCCGAAAACGTGACGGAGGGCTGATAACATGGCAAGGGACTTCACCGAACAGATCGAATGCTCCCGCAAGCGGCTGGCAAAATGCCTAAACCTGCTGGAAGCGGTGACCAACGATTTGGAGTTCGTGTTCGAACAGAACAGGGACTGGAATTCAGAAATCAAGTATCAGATCGAGGAAGCGGTCGTGAAGCTCGGCTTCTCGCTGGCAACACTGACCACCTGGTATGATGACGACGAAACCGAAGAAGAGGAGAAATAAGATGTCAACACGAGGAATCATTGCAATCGAAAATCCGGACAAGACCTGCCGGGCAATTTACGTTCACTTCGATATGTATCTTGATGGTGGCGGTCTGTGTCTGATCAACCACTACACCACGCGGGAACGGGTCGAACAGCTGGTGGCTCTGGGCGGTCTTTCCGCTCTCGGCGACAAACTGTCGGAAAAAGATCCCGAGCCGGATGCACAGGATGTCTGCATCGCCTATCACCGTGACTATGGCGAGGATTACGAGGCTCCCGACGAATGGAAATCCGCCGAAGAGCTTCTGGCGAATGCGCACGAGAGATATTGGGCGGAATATGTGTATGTGTTCCGCGACGGCGAATGGGTCTTCGACACCCCGTATCATCCCAAGGGCTGGCGCCCGGTCAAACAGGCGCTTCGC
>JAZUCR010000242.1:0-2198 GCA_045639225.1 Victivallales bacterium | reverse complement strand
CCGCCGGAAACGATCCGGAAACCTTTGTCCTTGAGCGCCTGCGCCAGCACGGCAGCATTCTTCACCAGCTGCTGCTGATAGGCTTTGAATTCAGGCGACATAGCTTCCTTGAAGCAGATCGCCTTGGCCGCGATCACATGTTCGAGCGGGCCGCCCTGCAGACCGGGGAACACTTTGGAATTGATCGCCTTGATATATTTTTCCTTGCAGAGGATCAGACCGGACCGCGGGCCGCGCAGCGTTTTGTGCGTGGTGGTGGTCACGACGTCGCAATAGGGAACCGGGGACGGATGCAGTCCGGCGGCGACCAGACCGGCGATATGCGCCATGTCGACGAACAGATACGCATTGGCCTTGTCGGCGATCTGGCGCAGACGGGCGAAGTCGATGATACGCGGATAAGCGGAAGCGCCCGCGAGGATCATACGGGGCTTGCATTCCATGGCCAGACGTTCGATCTCGTCATAATCGATCATTTCAGTATCTTTATTGACGCCGTAGGGAACGATGTTGAAGAGTTTGCCGGAGAAGTTCATCGGATGACCATGGGTCAGATGTCCGCCGTGATCCAGGCTCATGGAAAGCACGGTGTCGCCGGGGTTGAGCAGCGCGAAATAGACGGCCATGTTGGCCTGGCTGCCGGCATGCGGCTGCACGTTCGCGGCTTCGGCGCCGAAGAGTTCGCAGGCGCGTTTGATCGCCAGTTTTTCGATCTCGTCGACGAATTCGCAGCCGCCGTAATAACGCTTGCCCGGATAGCCTTCGGCATATTTGTTGGTGAGCACGGATCCCTGCGCGGCGCGGATCGCGGTGCTGGTGAAGTTTTCGGAGGCGATCAGTTCGATGCCGTCGTTCTGCCGTTTGGCTTCCTTGTCGATCCAGGCGGCGACTTCCGGATCGGCGGAACGGATCGCGGCGATGTCGTCATAGGTCTTGGTCTCGGCTTTTTCCAGCCGGTTGATATGGCGCTGGTCATTGCTGAACGGGGAGGAAGTCCAGACGGTGATGATCTCCTTGATTGCTTCGAGATCGAGGTAATCGGCCGGGATCACGAGGACGTTGGAACAGTTGTGGTCGCGGGAAGCCTTGGCGACTTTCGTGCTGTGGGCGACAACGGCGCGGACGCCGTGGAAGCGGTTGGAGGTGATGCCCATGCCGACGCCGGAACGGCACAGCAGGATGCCGCAGGGAAGTTCGCCTTTGGAAACGGCGGCGGACATCGGGGCGCCGAAATCGGGATAATCGTCTTTCGGATCGAGTTCGAACGGGCCGAAATCCTGCGGCTGGAAGCCGAGGGTACCGAGGAAGGCGATAAGTTGTTTTTTCAGTTCGAATCCGCCGTGGTCGGACGCGATTCCGATGGCGCCTTTGGGCGCGCTCTGCCAGTCAGTGATTTTCTTCATTTTGTTCATCCTTTGGTTGGTTGTTTATTTTCAATGAGTGAATTTTTCAGATTTTCAATGGCTTCCCGCATGGTTTCAAAACAATTCCGGTAGGTTTCAGCGGAACCGCCGAACGGATCGGGCACATCCGTTTCCGGATGGAGTTTGGAAAAATGCATCAGCAGACAGGATTTCGAAGCGGCCTCGGGAACCAGCATCAGGATCCGCTGCAGATGAGAACGGGTCATGGCAACTATCAGATCGGCTTCCGCCGCCAGATACGAGGTGAACCGCCGGGAAGCATGATGCGAAAGATCGCCGCCCGCCGACCGGATCACTTCCTGCGCGTGAGGACTGGCCTCGTCGCCCGCATACGCATCCAGACCGGCCGACCGAACTATACAGTCCAGACCGTCCCGGGCGCAGAGCACCTTCAGCCAGGCTTCCGCCATCGGACTGCGGCAGGTGTTCCCGGTGCAGACGAATAACACGTTCTTCATGCAAAAAAATCCTTATTTTTCTCAATTCCCGGTTTGAACTCGGCCATCCGGGAGAGTATTTTAAATAGCAGGTAAGTAATATAACACCAAAAACGGAATTTTCATCAGCAATTATGCAGAATTTTGAGAAATCATTGGAAGAAATCCATATTTTGACCGATCAGTATGTGCTTTTCGGGGATGTTTGCCCCGTTCCGGCGGGAAAAACGGTGGAACTGGACCTTGGCTGCGGCAAAGGCGGCTTCTCCGCCGCATTGTCGAAAAAATACCCCGAACGGCTGATCCTGGCGGCGGACATCATGCTCGGACGCATGCG
>JAZUCR010000241.1:0-3902 GCA_045639225.1 Victivallales bacterium | reverse complement strand
ACATGGCTACGATCCGACTTCGCACCGGCATAATCCAGTTTCGTCATCGGCGCATCCTTGAAACCGCTGTCCACGGCCGGGTCTTCGTTCCAGACCGCCGCCAGCGGATGACCGTGTTCGTCTTCCCACACCAGACACTTGGTATCGGGTGCGAACGTGAAGTCGCCGATGTACCGTTTCGGATTGCCGAGCAGAACGCCGAGCGTGTTCGGGATCTTCTGGAACGCCCGCGGCGCCAGATTTGCATCGACGATAAAATTGCCGGTGTTGGAAGCGGAGGAGCAGGCGCACCAGAGCCGGTGGTATTCGGTCAGGAAGACCAGCCAGGCGCGGGCGTAATACGCGGCGGAAAGTTTTTCATGCCAGCCAAGGTCGTAGCTGGGGGAACCGCCCTTCCAGTTTTCGCCGTTCCAGCAGATATGTTCCGTATTCCAGCGGGAAATATGATACGGGTAGAAATGCATCCCTTCGGCCAGTGAAATTTTGCTGTCCGCATATTCCGGATTCCGTTTCATCATCGCGACCAGCCCGCGGAAATTCGGATAGAGTTCCCGCAGATTTTTCGTGTAGGTATGCGCATTGACGAAGTCCGAAACGACCTTGCCGTGGAAACGGCGCAGCAGTTTTTCCGTGTAGGCAACCCTGGTGTAGACTCCCATGCCGGGTTCGCCGCCGTCATAGACCCAGGCGTCCGGATAGACGCTCTTCACCGCTTCCTTGTAGGCGGCAAACCAGTCCGGATAATGTTCGTCGTCCTTGACTTCATGCGGGCCTTCGCTGGCGAAGTAATACGCCGGATATTTCGGATATCTGGCGATCTCCTTCTTCACGACCTCGATGAATTTCTTCCGGTATTCTTCGCTCCAGCCGCCCATCAGTTTGTAGTGGGGAATGAGACCGCCGCCGCGAACCCGGAAATATTTGGACTTGTCCCGGATAAAGGACCACATGTGTCCTTCGGGCAGATTTTTCAGATCCGGAAACATCAGCTCCAGAATTTTATTGTTCCCGCGTCCGTCGATCCCGAGGTCGAACGGGACCACGCCGTATTTATAATAAATCTTCTGCACTGCCGGCGTCATGGCCCGGCAGTGGGCTTTGGAAGCGACGCCGATTTTCTGCATACGCGCCAGATACGGCTCCCAGACCCGGTCCTGGATCTGCATGTGTCCTTCATATCCCAGCGCAAACGCCTTCGCGGTCTGATGGGTATTTTTCAGGAACGGCATGACCGCCATCCGGTAAAACTGTTCCGGCGCCTTGCCGCCGTAATCCAGCCGGACCACGTAGATTCCGTCCGGGATTTTCCCCAGTTCGAACTTGATTTTCGGATATTTCCCCGCCGAGACACGGTAGTTGAATTTCTGTTTTGCCACGATCTCGCCGAAAAAGTTTTTCAGGCTCATTTCGCCGGTGCCGTTCACTTCCTTTTCCAGCGTGGAAAGTTCGAATTCCAGCGTAACATTCTTGCCGCTCGGGAAGAAGAATTCCTTAGCTTCCCCGGCTTCCACCGCGGGAGCTTCGAAAGCAGTTGCCTTTTTCCCTTTTTCCAGCTGGATCCCGTCGATCAGCAGTCCCGGCTGGTAAATAATCAACGGAAGATAGACAGCACTTTCCCGGGCGTGATGGAACGGCATTTCATAACGGGTCCATTTATCCGGGGAATTCACCTTGGCGCGCAAATATTGGATCGCGCCGTTGCCGACCGACTGAACCGTAACCGTGAACCGGCCTTTGCCTTTGGCGTAAAAACTGAACACATAATCGCCGGCATCGAGCGGAATATTGGCCAGAACGCGGTGATTGCCCGCCCGTTTCCAGGAATAACGGCCGAATTTGGCGTCCGTGCTGTAACTTTCCTCTTTCCCGTTGTCCGCAAGATCGACCGGAAGCGAAAAACGGTGGGGAACGGCAAAATACGGATTGGGGATCAGGTTCTTTCCCCGCGCCGGAACCACCAGATCATCCATGACTTTCATGACTTCGAACGCATTTCTGATCTGCTGTTCCTCGAAACCTTTGCCGGGATCGACGACAATGCTCATTCTGGCCAGTCCGGGCGTTTTGACAAAATCCAATCTGATATGATTATTCCCGAGACACCAGGCGCGCCAGCCGGACGGGGTCAGCGTGAAATTATCGGCCGGGGATTTGAATTTCAGTTGGATCGGGGCCGGTTTGGCCGAACGGATCGTCACCTTTTCCCCCGGAAGCCAGCTGCCCAGTTTCCCCGCGGAAAATTCCTGCACTTCCGGAAAACGGGCGAACACGCCTGAATCGGACCGGTATTTCAGGTCCGTCGGAGATTCGTATTCTACCTGGATCAGGACTTGTTTTCCGTTCTGGATCTTCGCCTCGATTTTCCAGTTTTTGGCGATCAGCGGCTGTCCGGGCGCATTCCACGGGATCACGCCGTCGATGACCACTGAATCGTCCGTGGTTCGGACCTCACGGACCTGCATCCCGTTGCCGTCATATTTCCCCGAGAACTTTTTGATTCCGTTGGCATATTGATACATCTTGAACGGCGTGGAAATAAACAGCATTGCCTTTCCCAGCATCCGGTTTCCCGCATAGAAGCAGATCGTTCCGTCCTGCTGAATAAGCACTTTCTTGCTTCCGCAGTGAAACGTCAGCTGCTGCGGATCGAATTTCATTGCTCCGGTATATTCACGGGCCGATTCAGTTTTCTTCAAGGGTGCCTTGAAGGTCGGCAGCTGTTCCTGCGCAAGACCGCACTGGAGCAGCGCCAGAGCCGCCAATCCGGAACCGATGATTTTTACCTTTGAACTCATATTTCACCTTTCGTTCGTATTATGATTTTATTTTATGTGAATCTTTCAATCTCATATCTTTCAGTACAGCAGCCGTTCGTAAATCTGCCGGTCGCGTTCGCCGAAACAGCAGAAAATCACCTCTTCCGGAAAATCCCCGGTCCAGTTTCGAACCGTTTTCAGCGCGATCTCGGCCGCTTCCTGAGCCGGAAAACGGTAAACGCCGGTGGAGATGCAGGGAAAAGCGATCACCCGGCATTGTTTTTCCGCCGCACGGGTCAGCGAATTGCGGTAACAGTCGGCCAGTTTTTCCGCCTCGTGATGCGTACCGCCGTGCCATACCGGTCCGGGCGTGTGGATCACATGGCGGCACGGCAGATCGTACGCGCCAGTGATGACCGCTTCGCCGGTTTGGCAGCCGCCGAATTTGCGGCATTCTTCCAGCAGACCCGGTCCGGCCGCCCGGTGGATTGCGCCGTCGACCCCGCCTCCGCCCAGCAGGGAACAGTTGGCGGCATTGACGATCGCATCGCAATCCAGTTTGGTGATATCTCCTTGCATAACCGTGATTTTCATGATCGTTTCCTTATTATTTCAGAATCAGAAGATGGTCCTTCAGCATCCGGTCCGGCATGTAGGATTGTTTCGCCTGCCGCAGACCCGGAATCCCGAGATCCTGTTCCCGGTTGATATATTCGCATTTCCCGGTCAGGAACCTGGCAGTCTGCTGGTTGATGACCTGCGCGGCGCCTTTGCAGTCCGAACGCGCCTTTTCGAAGTGGACGGTCCAGGAATTGGAATTGATCGGACTGAGAATCGCGAATGCTTCGATATTCCCGCCTGCGGTCAGGATCAGTCCCTGCAGACCGAGTTTATCATAACATTTCAATGCGTTGGAAAGCGCTTTCTGTTCGTTTTCGATGCTCCGCATGCCGTCGTGTTCCCTGCGCCACTGATCGTTGAGCGACTGGATCGTGTCGAAATCGTCCGGTCCGATTTCCCGGATCTCATACGGCGAATACAGCCGTTCGAACTGCGAGATCAGATTGCGTTTTTTGGAGAGCTTGGAACCGCGCAGTTCCGCCAGCGTTTCGGTCTTGTAAATATATTCGTCGTTGCCGTCGTCCA
>JAZUCR010000240.1:0-1902 GCA_045639225.1 Victivallales bacterium | reverse complement strand
GCACTGGAACGGGAAAAAGCCACGATCCCGCTCGGCCGCGGTGAATCCCCCGAAGAAATCGCCCTCGCGGGAATCAACCTGATCCGTTCGTCTTTCATCACCGGCGAAGTCCTGAACATCAACGGCGGCGCGTTCATGCGTCCGTGACCGAGGTCAAGACAATGACAGATCCCTGCGAACTTCAGTTCCGGCTGCTGGCGACACGACGGTATATGCTGGACAATGAACTGACCATTTCCGAACTCGTGCCGGAAGCAGTGGCCAGCTGACGGTCGGCACGGAAAAAAGCGAAGATCCTTATTTCACCTACGATACCGACGCAGGCAAATGGAGGCTGGCGACCTCGACCTTTACGCCGCGAGGACTGCGCGCCCACCTGTGGGAATCCGATTCGTGGGATGGACTTACAGCCGCCTTGCGGGACCGGTCCAGTATGATTCCACGGGCTGCCAGATCATGGATTTCGGAGGAAAGCGCTATGTCATGACCGCCAACCGGCAGCAGCTTCCGGTTTACACCTATCCTGCGCTCGACTATTGCGGTGAACTCGATCTGGATTTCAAGCCGTTCAACCGGGAGTGTCCCAACGGACGGATCTTCATGGCATTTGCCGAAACACCTGCGGGAAGTCCATGGCGCTGCATTCTGCTGACCATGGACCGGGAGAATTTCGCCGGGATGCCGGATCCGAACTGGACTTACGGCGCCATGTATTTCTACGGAGCGAATCCATAACTCATCCCGACTTTGCGAACCGCCAATTTGAACTCACACGCCGTGGGGAGATTTTTTCCGTCCGGCACGGATGGAGCCGGGCGGACAATGCCGCAGTTTCCGGAACACACTGCTCAGATAATATTCATTCCGGAATCCGGTCATCCGCGCGATCTCCCAAAGCGTCAAGTCGCTTCCGGCCAGATATGCTTCCGCCTGACGGATCCGTTCTTCATTCATCAGCTGCGCGAACCCTTTGCCGAAAAGTTCCTTGAGCAGATGGACCGTGCGCGATTCGGAAAGATTCAGTTCCGCCGCCAGGTCAGCCACGCCGACCGGTTCTTTGAAATGATGCAGAAAAAATCTGCGGATCTGTCCCCGGCGCCCCGGTTCCTCCTCGCAGCGGGAACGGATATTCGAGGCCAGAAGCAGCAGCGAATAGGAGGCGGTGATCAGCACGCTTTCCAGCTGCGGGATCCGCGCCTCGTCCCACACCGGCATTTGCTCATAGATTTTGCGGTAGGAAACCGGAAATCCGGAAAGATCGAACGCCGGATCGCGGAAGGATCCGGCAAATACCGTGGCCGCATGGACCTTGCCCAGATAGACCGGCATGACGAGTTCCACGACCCCGCGCCAGCATTGAAAACGGAACGGCTTGCCTTCCGCCGCGGCGCGTTCCATAGCCGCCACCCGGCAATGGGCGCCGCATTTCGCCCGCGACCGCTGCGGATAATCACAGCAGGGGGAATGATGGATGTTCACATCCGGCAGCAGCCGGGTATTGTCCGGCAGGATGAACGCGCCGATATGATCGTGCAGGATCAGACGCAAGCCGGTCATCCGTTCCGTTTCATGCCAGCAGAACAGCATTTTTTCCGCGGCATCCATATCGTGGATCAGTTTCGGACGAATTTCCATAATTCCTCCATAATTTTACTATTTTATCGTCAATATAGCATATTTTTATAAAAAAACAACATAAAAACAGATTGCGGAACCAGCCATTGTCAGATATATTTAACTAAAAAAAGGAGAAAGACCTATGAGATACGATGTGATCGTTGCGGGGGCGGGTCCGGCCGGGTTCGGTGCGGCCCTCGGTGCGGAGGCGGCAGGAAAAAAAGTCCTGCTGCTGGATAAGAATGCCGGTCCGGGCGGAGTTTCGGTTTATGGGGGCTGTCCGGT
>JAZUCR010000239.1:0-12093 GCA_045639225.1 Victivallales bacterium | reverse complement strand
GAACGCTGGAAACCACTTTCATCCGCGGCGGACTGCGTTTCGACCTGCTGACCAATTTCTGGGGCAAGACGTCGCCGGCCTGGATCCCTGCCGAAGGCTTCAACACCCGGCTGGAAGCCCCGCAGTTCGAGCGTCTCCGCTCCGGCAGACAGGATCTGCCGCGGGTCATCGTCTTCCATTCCCAGATCCGTCCCGCCTATCCCCGGCAGACCGGGAAACCGGACAACATCCACCTTCCGACCAACGGCTTCGATAAAGTCGGCGATGAGATCATCCGGGAATTCCATCCCCTGCTGATCGCAGGCGGCCACAACCATCTCAATATTCTGGAGAAAATCGGTCCGACCTACGCCGTCACGGCCTCCTCGCTCACGGAAGCGCCGTTCGAATACAAGCTGGTCGAGTTCGAGGACGGGAAACTTTCCATGCGGACCTGTTCCCTGCGCGATTATGTGCAGTTCCCGTTCGAATACGATCCCGAGCGGAAATTCGTTCAGGGCGAAGAATGCGACCGCTCGTTCTGACCGTTTTTTCGGATTTTTCGATCCGCCCTGATATAATGTCCATTTAAATACCATTGAAAACCCTCTATTTTCCTTTTTTTTTGCCGAAACAATGCTATAATTGGTTACAGAGATCAATAAGGAGCAGACAGGATGCGTTTTTCACGGGGACAACTGGATCGCGCAAGCAGTGAACCGCTGTATATACAGGTGTTTCATCGTCTGCGCGAAGCAATCGGAAAGACGGATCCGAAAGGGCCTGTGAAACTGCCGTCCACAACCGAACTGGCCGAACGGTTCGGTGTATCCCAGAACACGATCCGTTCGGCAATGCGCATGCTGACGGAAGCGAGACTGGTCTGCCGCATCCGGCACCGCGGGACCATCCCGGTCTCCTGCATGCTGCCGGAAGACCCGCAGCTGGACAACCGGTCCATTGGACTGGTATTTCCGATGGAAGGCTACACGTTCTGGCAGCCGATTCTGAAACTCATGCACGATGATGCGAGTGCGGCGGGATATTCGCTGGATATTTTTCTGTATAAATGGAACGAACTGGCCGATGAACGGCGGGCGTTGAACCAGGCATTCCGCAATTGTTCGGGCATCATCCTGTATGGAAACAGCCGGAGTGCGGACCGGGAACTGGTGGAAGAATTCAACCGGGAACGTCCGCCGCTGATCCTGTTCCTGCTGTATTTTGAAAATCTCGATGCCAGCATCGTGGCGAGCGACGGCTATTCCGCCGCCGGGGAACTGACCGAACAGCTGGTCCGCGCCGGAAGCCGCCGGCCGCTGTTCTGTTATCAGCACATGAACAATACCATGAGTCTGCGGATCGCCGGGTTCAAAGACGCACTGCTGAGATGCGGCATCGAGTTCAGACCGGAGATGGTCCAGTTCGCCAATGCGCCGGATTTCCGACAGAAGATCCGGCAGCTGGCACCCGACAGTCTGATCTGCGACGGTCTGAACACCGCCGGAAATTTGAAAAAAATACCGTCGGGACGGATCGTCGTTTTTCAGGCATCGCATCTGGATTCGCCCCAATTCCGCGGCACGATCCGGAAGGTGACCAGTCCGACCGATCTGATCGCGCAGGCGGCGATCGATGAAGTCCTGCGCAGGATCCGCGATCCGAAAGCCTACCGGAGAAAGATTCTGGTCCGAATGAAAATCCAAACTTTGAAATCATAACCGAAAATTGAAAGGAATCAACATGAAAAACCGGAAATCAATCTCGAATCGAAGAATCGAAACCTCATTTTTCACCTTAATAGAGCTCCTCGTAGTCATTGCGATCATTGCGATCCTGGCGGGAATGCTGCTGCCCGCGCTGAATCAGGCACGGGAGAAAGCACGTTCGATTTCCTGTCTGAACAACCTGAAAACCATTGGGACCGCACAAGCCGGCTACACACTGGACAATGCCGACTGGATCATCTATGCGGCCCGCACCAAAAACTCCTGGGCAAACACCACCTTCAAAGCCAGCTGGTGGGGCACACTCGGCGGACTGGGCGACAATTCCAATTACGGAGTCAACCTGACCATGAACGACGGGGTGATCAAGGCGGGCGGAACGTTCGACTGCCCCTCGGAATCCGTGCCGTTCGGCGACGCCGCAAAAAAAGAATACAAACAGGCAAAATACATCATGAATGCGATCGGACCGGTGGCACTGTCCGCCGGTGCGACCCCCAACGCAAATGTCAACTATCTCAGGAAGACCAACTGTCTTCTCCAGCCAGGCAAAGTGGTATTCTGCGCGGACTCGCTGCCGATCCTTGCCTACAACACCGTGCAAATCGCCAACATCGCTTTCTTCGCCTACCGTCACGGAGCCAAGGATCCCCGCACCAGCAACACCGAAATGCCAGTGGTTCCCGGCAATACGAATATTCTTTACATCGACGGACATTCCGCTCCGGTCAAAGCACGTGAGCTGAATCTGGGATCGGTGAGCGCGGCATTGAGTTCTTCCAATGCGATGCAATGCGGTTACGACCGCACCAAAGGAGTGCCGCTGTATGAATAAGAAACTCTTTTTCCTCTCCGGGCTGCTGCCGTTCGTCGTCTGCGCAGCCGTTCCATCCGCCGATGAAATTCTGAACTATCCGGAAGAAACCGGACGGGAACTGATCTACGGCACCGGATTCGAAAACCCGAAGGAAAGCGCGGTCAAGCCGGGTGAAGGGTTCCGTTTCGCTCCCGGCGAAGGCAACAACGGCAACACCGGGATCCGCGGCGACCGGGTCGGCAAAGTCAACCGGACTCTCCATACCGTCATCACACTGCCCTCCGAAAAGATCGTTCCGGGCGCGAGATACCGGGTGACAGTCAGCGTCAAAGGAAAAGACCTGCACCACGTCAACCGCCCGGTTCCGCCCGGCAGTCACAGGTTTATGGAAATCTTCTATACGGACGCGAAAACCGGCGCTTATTCCTTTGAAAAATTCCGGGTGGTGCCGTTCGCCAAGCCGCCGAACAGGGAACAGTTCCAGACATTCAGCTGTTCCTTCCCCGGCATCGAAGGGGCAAAAGCCCATGTGCGCCTGACTCTGTGGTATGATTTTCTGGGCACGATCTGGTTCGATGACCTGAGGGTCTATCGCGACGGTGTCACTGCCAACGCATTTCTCGTCGAACCCTCCTGCAGCACCTTTTTCACGGATTCGGGAAAATACCGGATCAAACTCTATCTGCCGAAGGAATACAATGATCCGGCCGTGCTGGTCGAATTTCTGTCCGGCAAAAAACTGCTGAAACAGCAGGTGATCCGGCCGGTGAACGGCTGGGTGAACGGCGATTTCGGAAAAGGACTGCCGCCGGGAGACGGCTCCCTGCGTATCACACTGGCGGACAGCGGAAAGAAACTCCGGATCAAGACCGTGGAAATGCCGGTTTATATCCGCCCCCAGGAAAAACTGCCGGAAGGAGCCTGCACCCTGGATTCCGAAGGATTCCTGCTGAAGGACGGCAAACGTTTTCTGCCGCTGGGACTCTTTTTCTCCATGCTTCCCCATATGCGTGAGGAACATCTGAAACGGCTCTCCGGATCGCCTTACAATTTTATCAGCGACTATTCCGCGCTGAGCATTTCCCCCGCATCTGACAAGGAAAAAATCACCACCTTGCGCAAAGGACTCGACCGGGTCCGGCATTACCGGCTGAAAATCATTATGAACCTGATCCCGTTTTACTGGGCTCATTCCAATTATGTGAAACGCGGCTGGGCCGGCGAAACCACCACGCTGGGCATGACTCGCAAGCTGGTGAAAGCGCTGAAGGATCATCCGGCGCTGATGGGCTGGTATCTGACCGATGAACTGTCGGCGGAACAGCTGGCGCTGCCGGTCGAAATGCGGCGGATCCTCAACCGGGAAGATCCGTATCATCCGACCTTTACGCTGACGAATCTGGAATCGGAACTGCCGGATTACGCCCGGTCCGGGGATATCGTCGTATTTGATCCCTATCCGCTGCGCTATCGCAAGAGCGGCAGCTGGGCGGTGCGGGCGGACTACGGAGTGTTCGGCGGACGCGGACAGCTGGCAGGCACCCCGATCTGGGCGGCTCCTCAGGGATTCAGCTGGGGGCTCCAGCCCGAAAATCTCGACAAGCACAAAGATTTCATCGATCCGAGCGAGGAGGATATGCGCAGTCTGATGCTGCTCAGTCTGGTCGAAGGCGCCAAAGGGATCTGCATGTTCGTCTATCCTTACCAGTGGAATCAGAAAATTCTTGACCTCCGGACGAAATACGGCTTGCAGAATTATTCGGACGACATGTGGCAGCGGCAGGTCAAGGCCGGTGCGGCAGTGAAAAAACTGGAACCGTATTTCATCAGTTCTTCGCCGGTCCCGCAGCTGAAAATCGAAAACCGCGGCAAGTCCGAAGTCAAGGTCAGAGCCTGGAAAGCCGCCGACGGAAAACTGGCGCTGGTGATCGTGAATCCGGGCAAAGGTCCCGCCGATGCGGTGATCACGGTTCCCGGATGCGGCAGACTCAAATCCGAATTCAAACATACCGTGCCGCTTGGCGGAGACCGCTATCATTTCACCTCGGAAGACCTGGCCTCGGATATGCTGTTCGAATGATATCCGCGCGGAGATAAATCACGCGGGTTTCTTCACGGTCATCTGGACGTGAGAATCAAACATTTCGATCCGGTTGCCGAACGATATGACCGCATCATGCAGTCCGGCGAAAAACCGGCTCCGATACGGTTCCGGGATCACGAGATGGTCGCAATGGGTCCCGCAGAAAGCCACATATTCGTCCGCGGTATAGACCTGAGTGGTCTGGAAGATGCGTTTGCGCCAATCCGTATAGCCGTAATTCAGCGCGTTTTCATAGCGGAACGAACCATGTGAATACGGGATCTCCGGCTTGAAATCCCGGTCGTAAACCTGCTGGATCTTTGCGTAAAGTTCCGGATTCGGCGTGCGGTAATCGCGTCTGGTTCGGAGCATGGCGAGCATCCCGCCCGGTTTCAGCAGGGCGAAGGTCTTGGCGAAAGCCGCGGTTTCGGGCAACCATTGGATGGTGGCAGCGGAATAGATCAGGTCGAATTGCCGTTCCCCGAAATCATGCGTGATGAAATCATCATGGATCAGATGGAAATTCGGCCGCTTTCCGTATTTGCGGGTCAGCATGGCGGCAAAGTTATTGCCCAGCTCGATGCAGGAATAATCGCAGCCGGTATCCAGCACCGGTTCGGTTGCCTGTCCCGTGCCGGGTCCCAGTTCCAGAACGGCGCTGTTCCCGGTCGTGCCGCTCTCTTCCAGCAGACAGGCGAAAAGTTCGGGACAATACCGTGTCCGGTAACGGTCGAATGCTTCCGGGATGGTATCGAAGATGGTTCTGAATTCGGATTCGGTCATTGGGTGTCCTCGGTGCGAGGTCAATTCCAGCGTTGGGCGAAATACTGCCGAATGGTCTGCGCCAGTTCGGGAAACTTGGCGATCTCACGGTCGCCGAGGATCACCAGCCCCTGGATCTTGCCGCTCCGGTAAGCCCGTTCGGCCCGGTCCAGATAACGGAGCACCAGCCGGGGATCGTAACCGAGGTCGGAAAGACCGATATCCTGCATGAACACGCCGAGCATAATCTTCTTTCCCGGACATTTCACCAGACATTTTTCGATGATGAGATCGAATTCGGCGATATCGCTTTTCTGATCCAGCCACAGGTTGATGACATCGAGACAGGCGGCCACCCGGGACATATTGGGATGATCCAGATCGCGGGCATAGACCACCCCGCAGAAATCCAGCCGGTCATTATGCTTTTTGAGGGAATCCCGGATGGACATGATGTCCCGGATCGAATAATTCCGGCCCAGGTAGATGACCAGATCGTCCGCGATCCCGCCGACGATATTGGGATATTTCAGGGAAAGACGGCTGAGTTTTTCGGCACATTCGGCATCGCTTTCGGGCTGCTCGGAACTGCGGGCAGTGCGGGTGACCTGACAGATCAGCTTTTTACAATTCCGGTGAAGCTCCAGCGCCTCCTCATTCAGGGGCCCGTAGACATAGACCGCATTTTCGGCGCCGAAATATTTCATGCCGCGGACGGCGGTATCGGGATCCATGCTGCCGCCCCAGAGCCTGGTGGGACCGCCCCAGATAAAAACATCTTCACGCCGGAATTTCTCCGGTCCGGATTTCCGGCTGCGGTCCTGCTCATCAAGGATCTGCAGCAGCAGTTCATCCATCTGCGCACTGGCTTCGCCCATCACAGCCAGCTGTCCGGGGACCGGACGGGAGGCAAAAGCATAATCGGGCACCGTGGCTTTGATATAGCGGAGACGTGCGACCAGTTCCTCGCGCAAGGCGGCTTTCCGGTCGAACAGCCGTCCGAGGTCAATATTCTTTTCATCCATTTCGAAATTCCTTTTCTGATTCATCCGAGCGTTTTCATCGGCAATATAATGGCACACTGTGTTTTTTTCAAATGCGGAAAGATGCCGCGTTCATGAATTATCGTCCCGGCGGAGGGACAAAACGTTTTCCCGGTTGCAAATCAGGCGGCGCCGATGTATATTGCGGGAGAACAAGCACACTGTTGGAAAGGAGTTCCATCATGGAAGAAATTCGTTTGGCGCTGGTCGGTGCGGGACACCGCGGCCGTCACATGTTTCGAACCGGAGTCAAAACTTTTGAAAAGATCGTTCCGGCAGCGGCCTGCGACATCAATGCCGATCTCTGGCACAAACCGCAGCGGGGTGAACCGCCGATGTCGGAAACCTTTCCGGACACCCGTTTCTATGAAGATTTCCAGACGATGCTGGACCGGGAAAAAATCGATGTCCTGCTGGTGGAAACGCCGGCCCGGATCCACGCCGAATTCTGCGCCGAAGGCCTGCGGCGGAATATCAACGTGATGTCCGACATCCCGCTGGTCAATTCCTATGCGGAAGCGGAAATGCTCTGGCAGGCGGGCAAAAAATCCAAGGCGGTCCTGATGACCGGAGCCAACCCGAATGAATGGGGTTTCATCGAAGCGCTGTATGATCTTTACCGGCAGGGACTGCTGGGCCGGCCGTTCTATCTCGAGGCGGAATATATTCACGATGTGCGCAGTCTGTGGGCGGAAACGCCATGGCGGCGCAAAGGCCAGCCGATCAAATACTGCACCCACTCGCTCGGACCGCTGCTGCGGCTGCTGCCCGATGACGAACTGCGCCGGGTCTCCTGCGTCACCACCGGACCGCAGATCGTCGGTGAAGACGGCCAGAACGATCTGATGACCGCCCATTTCACCACGCCGAAAAACGTGGTGGTCCGCTTCACGGCCAGTTTCATCAACGAAGCCAAATGCGGCCATCATTCCTACCGGGTGTTCGGCACGGAGGGTTACTTCGAACGGCTCTCGGAACGAGGTCCGTATCCCGCCCGCTGCCTGTTCAACAGCAAAAAACTCTACGGTGCCGGCAGACTCACCGAACTGCCGGTCGATATGGTCCGTCCGGAATTCCCGGCTTCGAAGGAAGCGGGACACGGCGGCGCGGACTATGTTCTGTTCCACGATTTCTTCGGAGCGCTCCGTTCGGGCGACCTGAGCAAGATCATCACCTTGCGGGACGGCATCCGGATGTCCCTGCCGGGCTTTTTCGCCGCGGAATCGGCGAATCAGGGTGGGCAGACGGTCGAGATCCGCTATCCCTGGGACTATGCATGATCTCAGTCTGCTTCTGCAAAATCCGTCTACTGGTCTTACAGCATTCCAAACGGTTTTTGTCAATAGGAGAACCGGAAAAAAAACGGAAAAAAACCTTGAAAATCATCCGTTCCGGATTTGTAAATGAACCGGACCGGACTATAGTAAATGCAGTTAATCAAAAGCAACTGGCATTGATCACGACCGTCAGAACTGTGTGTATGGTTCAGCCGTTTTCATCTCCGGGAACTGAAACCGAAAAGGGACTCGCATGAGTATCGATCCTCTGGAATATTACAGCAGACCGGAATTCGACCGGATGCTTTCCGAAAGCCGCAAATATGAAACCCCGTTCATTCTGTTCAATCTGGATATTTTCCGCCGGAAATACCAGGAACTGAAACAGTTCTTTCCGTATGCGAAAATCCATTATGCAGTCAAGGCGAATCCCGCCGTGCCGGTTTTGAAAATACTGGCGGAACTGGGAAGCAATTTCGATATTGCCTCGGTCAATGAACTGGACCGGGTGATGTCGCTGGGCGTGAGTCCGGACCGGATCAGCTACGGGAACACGATCAAGAAGCCGAAAGATATCCGTTATGCGTATGAACGAGGGATCCGGCTGTTTGCGAGCGACAGCAAGGACGATCTGGACAATCTGGCGAAGGAAGCGCCGGGTTCGCGGGTATTCGTGCGAATCCTGGTGGAAGGCGGGGAATCCGCCGACTGGCCGCTGTCCCGGAAATTCGGCTGTCATCCCGACCTTGCAGCGGACCTGATTCTGTATGCACTGAAAAAGAATCTGCAGCCCTGCGGTGTTTCGTTCCACGTGGGATCGCAGCAGCGCGAGATCGGCAACTGGAATTCGGCTCTGGTGAAGGTGCGCTACATCTTCGATTTTCTGGAATCCAACGGCATCAAGATGAGTCTGATCAATATGGGCGGCGGATTTCCCGCCAGCTATATTTCGAGGACCAGTCCGCTGGAGATGTATGCCAGCGAGATCTCCCGTTTTCTGCGGGAAGATTTCAGCGAACAGCCGGAGATTCTGCTGGAACCGGGCCGGTCGCTGGCGGCGGATCCCGGCATTCTGGTTTCCGAGGTGGTTCTGATCGCGGAAAAGGCACATCTGGCCGTGGACAAATGGCTGTATCTGGATGCCGGAAAATTCAACGGTCTGACCGAAACCATGGACGAATGCATCAAATATCCGCTCTATTGCGAAGCGCCGGGTGAAGACTGTTTCGATTTCATCATTGCCGGTCCGACTTGCGACAGTCAGGATGTAATGTATGAAAACTACCGGAACCCCCTGCCCTCGGGGATCAGAGAAGGCGACCGGGTCTACTGGCTGTCCGCCGGTGCTTACACCGCCTCTTACGCCGCGGTCGAATTCAACGGATTCAAACCGATCCCCATGTATTTCATCGGCGAATGAACCGGTTTTCCCGGAATGGATGCATCGTCCGGCAGCCGGGAGGGATAGCCGTCTCCGAATTCTTTTGACAATTCGGCAGCAGATATCCGGTTTTCCGTTTGTTTTTTTGAATTTCAGAGAGTATAGTATAGACCCGATGGAATATTTATATTAATAAACTGCAATAGTATAAACGGTAAAACAGGAAGGATTGAGATGGAAACCAGACAGATGATCACGGGAATGACCGCAGCGTTTTTCATGCTGGCGGGAATTGTATCGGCAGGCGAAACCACCCGTTCAACGGAAAAAACCTCGGAAAAAACGACCGAAATCACCACCTCTACGGTCATCACACGGACGATCATCAGGGAAAAAGTTAAATGGAGCCCGTTCAAAGTCTGTGTGATGGATTTCACCACGGTAGATATCGAAGGGCAGAAAAAATTTCTGGATCAGAACAATCGCCCGATCACGATACCGCCGCAATGCACCTTGAACGACAGCGACCGGAAATCGGTCAACAGCGTCATGCAGGGTTTTGTCCGGATGATCGATGCCTGGAGCAATAAAAAAACCGCGGATGCGAACCGCTATTCGCAGATTGACGACAATTTGTTTACCCGGGGCAAAGCATTGGAGATTTACCGCAGCACGGTCAACGGGGTTTCCCGTCCGTCAATCATCGGAGCACAATATCTTGCCGCCTATCTGGGCAAGCGCAATGACGTATTCACCTGTGTGGATTCCTCTTTGCTGGGAGCCGCGATGGTCAAGCAGCAGAATGCGCCGGATTTTCCGCGTGATTTCATGCTGCGGCTGGCCAGGGAAACAGGGGTAACGCATCTGATTTACGGAACCGTATCCGATTTGCGGACCCGCAGCAATTCGTTCAAAGGCTACGGCATTGAAACCAAAACCACCAATTATCAGCTGGATGTCATTATCAAGGTGGTGGATTTGGTCCGGCAGAGCACCGTCTACAGCAATGTCTATACGGGAAACTACCGGGAACAGAAACCGGTCAGCACCCAGCAGATCGACAATAATATATTCCAGACCCTGATGACCTCGGCGCTGGAGCAGGCTGCGGAAGATCTTTATGACAAATGCAAACCGGGCCGGCGGAACGAGATTTCAGTCACCCCGATGCCGTATATGATCACGGTAATTCCGGAAGGCGGAACCTTTTTCAAGCCGAGTTCGGCTGAAATTTATGTAAACGACATGCTGGCAGGTCAAGGCGGCAGTGCTGTTCTGATCCCGGCAGGCGAATGCAAAATCACGGTCAAGGCCGCGGGTTACCAGACCCGCAGTTTTAATTTCAACGTCACCAAAGATGCGGCAATCAAGGTTAAATTGGAAAAATAAGCGAAGGAGATAATGACTATGAGAAAATTGTTATTTACAAGTATTTTGGCAGGTTTGATCGGTATTCTGAGCGCGGCAGACCGTCTGGCTATCGCGGAACCGGTCAATAAAGGCGGCATGAAGGCACAGGATATCGAAGCGGTCTGGAGCATGCTGGAAGCCAGCGTGGACGGCGGCTATGAACTGATCTCACGTTCCGCGCTGAAAGCAATGATGACCGAAATCGGTCTGACCACGAGTTCCGATCTGATGAATCTGAATTCGGCCCAGAAAGCCCGTCTGGGGGAAATCAAAACCGTCAAGTATCTGCTGGTTCCGACGGTCAGCAAATTCGGTACCAGGATCAATCTTTCACTCATTATGGTGGACTCATCGACGGGAAGCATCGATCCGGACAAAAAAGCCTCGGAAACGTTTCAGTCGCTGGATGAACTGGCGGACAAGCTGAAAGATACGCTGGCGGAAATCGGACTGGGAACGGCCGCGAAAAAACGCGGGATCTCGGCGCTGCTGGCTCCGATCATCAGCGCCCGCCTGGCGCCGCCTTATCTGGCGGAAGATTTCAACGTGCTGCTGGAAGCGACGCTGCTGAACAGCGGAGCGAAACTCCAGAATCTCCAGTATGTCAGCCGGATTCTCAGCAAAAACAAGATCGGGGATCTGTCGGAAACCGAACCGGCCATGTACCGCCGGGTCGGGGAACTGCTCCGGGTCGATTATCTGATCCAGCCCAGCATCACCCGGTTCTCCTGCGTTTCCCAGAAAATTTATGTCGAAGTGACCCGCAGCTACACCACCAGAACGACCGGCAATATCGAAGGAAACATCCGGGTCATTTCCGCTCACACCGGCAATGTGGCAGGATCCATTCCCTTCCGCCTGTATGTTGATTTCGCCGATGTCGACGGCACTGAAAACTGGCTGCCCCGCGATTACAACCGGTATCTGGTCGACCGCGTCATGCCCGCAGTGGCAGGGGCCGTCCTGAATGTCCTCAAAAAATAATTACGGAATGTGATGATTATGAATCCGATAAAAATATCCGTTCTGCCCGGCATATTGCTGGCCGGTCTGCTCCTGTCCGGATGCTCGTCCATCGTGAATGCGCACCGCCAGAAAGCGGACCTGATGAACAACTATGTCCAAGGCCAGCGTGAGCTGGCGGAAGAAGAACTCGAGTATAAACTCCGTCCTTCGACCACGTTCAATTCTTCGAAAGAAAATACCGGAGACGAGATCATGTGGCGGGTGGAGGCCGGCGCCTTGAACTTCATCATCGGCAAAGACAACCGCAGCATCGAACATTTCAACCGGGCCGAAGAGCTGATCGAGGATTTCGATGAACGGGCGGTCGTCAATCTCCGCGAAGCCGGAGCGGAAACTTCTGTTCTGCTGACCAATCCGAATGCCCTGCCCTACCGCGGCTGGTGCCGCGACCGCATCATGATCCCCGTTTACAAGGCTTTCGCCTACCTGGGCAAAAATGACGAACAGGGATTCCAGGTGGAAATGTTCCGCATCCGCTCCACGCAGGATAAGGTCATGGACGATTATCAGAAATATTTCGAAGCGGAAGATAAAGCCATGGCGAAAGAAAAAGCGAAAAACCGGCAGGCTGCCGCCGGCGTCAATCCC
>JAZUCR010000238.1:0-6409 GCA_045639225.1 Victivallales bacterium | reverse complement strand
AATGTGCTTGACAATTTGCCCTAACACTGCCAAATTATACTCTTGAGATCCCATGTTTCTGTCCTTTGTCTTGTCGCAGAGAAAAAGGTAGCTTGGGATCTCTTTTTTGTCAAGTCAGAAAAATTTTATGGGATTTCTGTGAGAAAAAACGATCTTTTTCCGATTTCTGTTTGCAACTTCCGGAAAAAGGTGTATATTAATGCGCTTTAAGAGTGTAAAATTCGATTTGCAACCATAACATTAAGCACAGGAGAAGTCTTATGTATGCAGTATTTGCCAGTGGCGGCAAGCAGTTCAAAGTGCAGGAACAGGATGTTGTGACGATGGAACGCGTGGCCGGCGATGCCGGAGCGAAAGTTACGTTCACGGAAGTTCTGGCGATCGGAGAAGGCGCGGATCTGAAACTGGGCACCCCGTTTGTGGAAGGCGCCAAAGTCGAAGGCGAAATCGTGGAACAGTTCCGCGGCGCCAAACTGATCGCGTTCAAAATGAAACGGCGCAAAGGCTATCGCCGCCGCAAAGGTCACAGACAGGAACTGACCAAGGTGAAAATCACCTCCATTGCCTGATCGGGGTGCATCATGAAATACGATTCCAACGGAGCTCTGCTTTCCACGTCGATCCCCGGACTGCCTGAACCGCACCGGGGAAAAGTCCGCGACATCTACGATCTGGGCGACAGTCTGCTCTTTGTGGCGACCGACCGGATCAGTGCGTTCGACTGTGTCATGCCGAACGGCATCCCGGACAAGGGCAAGGTGCTGACGGCGATGTCGCTGTTCTGGTTCGATTTCCTCAAATGGATGCCGAACCATATCCTCAGCTCGGATGTGAAGGATTTTCCCGCCTCGCTCCAATGCGTGGCGAAAGATCTGGCAGGCCGTTCGCTGATCGTGAAGAAAGCCAAAACCATTCCGCTGGAATGTATCGTGCGCGGCTACCTGATCGGCAGCGGCTGGAAGGATTACAAAAAGTGCGGCAAGGTCTGCGGCATCGAACTGCCCGCGGGTCTCCAGCAGGCACAGAAACTGCCGGAACCGCTGTTCACTCCTTCCACCAAAGCCGATGAAGGACATGACGAGAACATCAGTTTCGCCCGCGCCTGCGAACTGGTCGGCAAGGAAAAAGCGCAGAAAGTTGCCGACTGCACGCTGCGGATCTACAAGGAAGCCTCTGCACATGCCGAAAAATGCGGCATCATTCTGGCCGACACCAAGTTCGAATTCGGTGAACTGAACGGCGAAGTGATCCTGATCGACGAAGTTCTGACCCCGGATTCCAGCCGGTTCTGGCCGAAAGACGAATACCGGGTCAACTGCAGTCCGCCGAGTTTGGACAAGCAGTTCGTCCGCGATTATCTGGAAAGTCTGACTTGGGACAAGACCCCGCCCGCGCCGGAACTTCCGCAGGAAATCGTGATGAAGACCCGTGAGAAATACATGAATGCGCTGAAAGCATTGAGCGGCAGGACCCTGGCTTGAAGCGAATCTGAAATTCTGAAAGACCGGAGTCTGGGCTGAAAAGGTCAGGCTCCGTTTTTTTCAGCAAGGGAATAATATATCTATCTATGGGCACCAAAAAAGAACAACCGCCGACTTTAGTCGGGATCGTCCAGAGCAGGGATTACTGCTTCGGCGACGCTCCCGAGGATGCGCTGCAGCTGGATTGCGGCCGTTCTCTGCGCGGCGTCAATATCCGGTATGAGACCTACGGAACGCTCAACGCGGACAAGTCCAATGCCATTCTGGTGGAACATGCGCTGACCGGAGATGCCCATTTGGCGGGTTTTCATTCGGAAACCGACCGTAAGCCTGGCTGGTGGGATGCCCAGGTCGGACCCGGCCGACCGTTCGATACCGATAAATATTTCATTATCTGCAGCAATATTCTCGGCGGCTGCTCGGGTTCCACGGGTCCGAGTTCGATCGATCCGGACACCGGCGAACCTTACCGGATGAATTTTCCGGTCATCACGATCGCGGACATGGTGCGGGCGCAGAAACGCCTGGTCGATCATCTGGGGATCAAAAAACTCCTCTGCGTGGTCGGCGGTTCCATGGGCGGCATGCTGGCATGCCAGTGGCCGATCCTGTATCCGGAAACGGTAGGCAGCGTGGCGGCGATCGCCACCGCCATCCAGATCACCGCACAGTCCATCGCGTTCAACTGGGTCGGACGCGAAGCGATCATGGCCGATCCCGGCTGGAACCACGGCAATTACACGGAACAGCCCGAAAAAGGTCTGGCCATCGCCCGGATGCTGGCTCACATCACATATCTTTCCGATGAATCCATGAGCAATAAATTCGGCCGCGCCCTGCAGTCCACCACCGATTATTCGTTCAATTTCGGTTCCGACTTCCGCGTGGAAAGCTATCTGAACCATCAGGGCAACAGTTTTGTGGAACGTTTCGACGCCAATTCATATCTCTATATCACCCGGGCAATCGACTATTTCGATGTCTCGGTCAAGACCAACGGCGATTTCCGCAAGGCGTTCGAACCGGTGAAATGTCCGTTCCTGGTCGTTTCCTTCTCCAGCGACTGGCTGTTCCCGGAATACCAGTCCCGCAAACTGACCGAGATCCTGCTGGAAAACGGCAATGACGTGACGTTCTGCAACATCCAGTCCGGTTACGGGCATGATGCGTTTCTGCTGGAATACGAAACGCTCGGGAAACTGATGTCCGGATTCCTCACCAATATCGAGCCGGAGGTGAAGCCATGACCATGGGAATGAAAATCGATGACGCCAATGCGCTGGTCGCCCGTTCGGACTTGTCCGCCATCGCGGAAATGATCCCGATGGATGCCAAGATCCTGGACCTGGGCTGCGGCTCCGGCCGTCTGCTCAAAGCCCTGAAAACGCTCCGCCATGCCAAAGTCATGGGCGTGGAACGGAATCAGGACAAGATCATCGAATGCGTGCAGCGCGGCGTGCCCGTGGTGCAGGCGGACCTGAACGAGCAGCTGACCGAATTCCCCGACCACAGCTATGATTACGTGATCCTGAGCCGGACCCTGCAGACCGTGAAGCGTCCCGACAAACTGCTGAACGAGATGATGCGGATCGGCAACCACGGCATCATCAGTTTCATGAATTTCGGCCAGATCGAAGCGCGGCTGCAGCTTTTCTTCGGCGGACACATGCCGGTCACCAAAAGCCTGCCGCTGAAATGGTTCGAAACCGAAAACATCCATCCCGGCACCATCAAGGACCTGCGCAATCTCTTCCGCAGTCTGGACATCAAAGTCCTGAAAGAGATGCCGATCGCGCAGCAGGGGGATCTGTTCAAACTGCTGATCCCGCTGAGTTCGAGTCTCTTTGCCTCCAACTGCATTTTCGTGATCTCCAAATGAGTCTCCGGTCTTTCCCGCCCGCCGTCTCGAAAGGTGTCCGGGTGCTGGTCCTGGGCTCCATGCCCGGCGTGGAATCGCTGCGTCAGCAGCAGTATTACGCGCATCCCCGCAATGCCTTCTGGCCGATCATGGGCAGGCTGTTCGGTTTTTCCCCTGCGCTGCCTTATGAACAGCGTCTGGAGGCACTGAACCGGGCCGGGGTGGCCTTATGGGATTCGCTTGCCGGATGCGAACGTTCCGGCAGTCTGGATTCGAATATCCGGGAACCGGTGCCCAATGACATCCCCGGTCTGCTGGAACAGTATCCGGAGATCCATGCCGTCTTCTGCAACGGCACCGCCTCGTATCAGTTCCTGAAGAAATACCACGGCCCGCTGTTCGGGCGTCCTGATCTGGTGATCCGTCAGCTGCCCTCCACGAGTCCCGCAGCCGCAATTTATTCTTTCGAACAGAAGCTCAAATGCTGGACCGCGGTCAAAAAAGCCGTGTAAAAAAACGACTGGCGCCATAATTCCGGTTGTCCGCGAACTTTATCGGGCGAATCTGCCTGAAGTCAGCTTTGCGGCTTATTATCGGAGCAGGAAGATCCCGATTCCGGCCGTTTCCAGCGTCTTTTCTATGGTCAGAAGATTGTTCCGATACGAAAAACCGATCGGCTTCCAATCCCCTTCGGGCTGCAGTTCCAGAACTTCATGCAGACCGAAGCCTCAATGAAACGGGGTGAATACCGGTTTCGGAGTATCATGCAGCGCCATGTAAACCGTCGCATGACCGCATGCCGGCGCTTCCTGCTGCAGAACGACCCGGCGGAACGGTCGGTCCGGACCGCGTCCGAAAGATCCCGTTGCAATCAGATTTTCCCCCGGATCCCCTTGACAGACCGTCGTCCGGACGCCGTTTTCTTCCAATAAAAGTTTCCATGGCGTCGTGGAACGGAAATTGACGGAAAACCACATTTCCTTGTCCAGCAGGAATTCCGGAGGCAGGGACCAGATCAAACCGCCGACGCCATCCGGATCATGCCAGCCCCAGTGCGTTGTCCGGGTGAGCACGTCGTCCCAGAAACCATTGTCGTTCATCACCCAGAACGTATTTTTCGCCAACACCCCGTCCGGACACCAGTAACGGACTTCCAGCGGAGTGACATCGAACATTTCCCGGCAGCTTTCGGGATAATCTGTCCGGCTTTGATTGTCCAGCGGTTCGATCCGGGTGATTTTTCCGTTTTCGACCTCGACGAAACGCGATTCTCCCAACGCGCCGGTCAGCACGATCTTCTTGCCATGCCAGTCCCAGGCACTGTTGAAATGCAGATGCGCGGCAAACACGCCAAGGACTTTCTCATTGTGGATGACCTGCCGGATCAACGGTCCGGAATCCCACAGCAGGCAGCAGGCGTCGTCCGGACTTCCCGCCGGAATGATGTGCGTGTGCAGCTGGATGATGACCGGCAGCGGGGATGATTCGATGGTCTGCTTCAGCCATTCCTGCTGCGCTTCGCCCAGACGATGCGTGCAAGCGTCCAGAACGACAAACCGGATTCCGGCTTTTTCAAAGTAATAGTATGGACCAAGTCCGTCATAAACCACGATGACCGGCGGCTGGGCTTTGCGGTTGTAAGGCTCGGGAAGCTTCTGCTGCATCGAGAAACATTTCGTATTGGCATCCAGCATTTCGAACCAGTAAGTCGTCCAGATCCAGACCGGATATTCTCCGGGATGAAAATGCAGTTTCACTTCGCGGGGAAACCATTCCTGCATCGTCTGCATGTAATTGCCCATATCATGATTCCCCCGCACCAGGACGCATTTCTCCCTGATCGGGGAATACAGTTCGATGAAACGGGCATATTGTTCAGGACGGCCCGCATTGGTCAAGTCGCCCAGCACAACGACCAGATCCGCCTTTTCCGCCCGTCCGATGAGATGTTCGCTGATCTCCTGTTCCTGCTTTGCCGGAAGTTTTCCGATATGCAGGTCACCGATATACAGAATTTTCATGCTGTCCCGCTCCTTTTTGGGTTTTACTGGTTATTTATATTGGGTATGTAGCTTTTTTCCGCCATGGCGAGCGGGGAATCGATGAACGGGACATCTTTGAACAGCATCCTTCCGGGAAGCCGCAGGATCCGTTCCTCCGGGAAAGCGAAAACCCGGCCGCTGATCAGTTCGCAGACCGCAGGTTCCCGGATTTCCCCCGTCAGCATCAGGTCGGCCTTTCCGGGCAGGGTGTTTTCCGCCGGCGCGGTGCTGGAATCCCACCAGACTCCCATGAGTCCGCCTTGCCGTTCCGCCCGGAAAGCGATGGAATCCGGCTCCGCCAGCACGGCTGCGCCCCCCGGAATGCGACGGGTGTTCCCGTCGAACAGGGAGGCCATGTGCTGAATGGCCTGGTAGACAGGTTTTTTCCGGATCACTTTGTGGTCGGCGTCCGCATAAAGCAGTCCCTTGCGGTTGATCCCCTTGCCGATGTGGTTGAAATCGCAGATGGTGAAGACCGAAGACTCCACGCCGTTGCCGAAATCCCCGATGTAGCGTCGCAGATCCCACTTGCACTGGCTGAATTCCGTCCACGGCAGTTCGCGCAGCGCGAAAACGGTCATATATTCCGAAGGACAGCCCGCTTCGCCGTCCCTGAGCAGGGCGGAAATCTTCAGGTCATCCAGCACCCGTTTCATCCCGCGCACACTGTCGGCACAGTTGTCGGGATTGAATGTGTAGCCGTGATAGATGAACCAGCTGAAAAGTTCCGCCTTGCCGGCCTTCTTCAGAAGGTCCGCATATTTGTACAGCGCGGACGGCTGATGGGATCCCATGGAAAGTCCCGCGATCTTTGCATCGGGGATAACCGAAAGGATCGTTTCCGCAGTCCGGATATTGAAGCTGACGATTTCTTCGGCGGTGGTTTCCGGGTTGGTGTCCGGCTCGTTCCACATGGCCCATTCGGATACCCGGCCGCGGAAATGCTGTGCCATGGCCCGGACCCAGTTGTCCCATGCAGCCAGCCCTTCCGGGGAACGCGGCAGCCCGTTCTTCGCGGGCGGCGCCAC
>JAZUCR010000237.1:0-14478 GCA_045639225.1 Victivallales bacterium | reverse complement strand
ATAAACCGGCATCATGGCACAGCCGCAATGACCGCATCGAAGAACGCCCTTCAGCGGGGCGATGATTCCCTGCCTGTCGCGAGGATCATCCTCAGGACAGTTGTTTTTCAGAATTTCCCTGGTCCGGTCCCATATCTCACGGGAGATGATCGCCTCCTGTTCCCCCTTGCAGACGGCGTCTTTGTACTTGACTTCGCCGATGTAGGTATGGTTGTTCAGGAGGCGGTAAATGTGATCCCTCCGCCAGAGCTGTCCTTTCCGTGTTCGGTATCCCGCAGCGTTCACGTGGAGGAGAGTCGCGGCAAAATATCTTCAAGCAAACCCTACCCGGCAATCATACAGAAAGTTACATTCGGTATTTGAGTGTTAAGCGTTTTCTTATCAAAAATCGAAAATGCAAATCTAGCAGAAAATAGCAGAAAATAAAGCCGTTTTGAGCGTAGCAGTATAGCCATCATTGCGATCCTGGCCGGGATCCTTCTGCCGGCGCTGAATCAGGCGAGGAACAAAGCCCGGGCGCTCAGCTGTCTGAGTCTTTTCAGCCAGTTCGGCAAGTGCACAGGATTGTATGTCGATGACAATCAGGGATTCCTGATGCCCTACCGCAACGATATGAACGGGACCTGGAATTCCACCACCAAGATGGCAATGGGCTGCGAACCCGCCAGATGGCTCTTCCGAACCTATATCCCCGTGAGAGGAACGGCCTACATCGGCCTGTTGACGCGGACACAGACGAGTTTTTCCAAAATTACCTGCCCTTCACGGCAGTTTGACCCCACGATCAGCGGAAATAACGAGTTTATTTTCGGCATCAGTTATTCGATCGGCGGGCAGAATAAACCGCCGAAGACAGTTTCCTGTAAAAGGCCGTCCCAGACCACGATCCTGGCGGAATGCCGTGCCACAGCCGCCGCCCAATACGGTTTGGGGACCGACCGGCGGGCCTGGTTTGTCCAGCATCAGGACAAGGCGTGTTTTTCATTTATCGACGGCCATGCCAGTCTGATCAAACGCAGCGACCTGCCGGCGGACAACACTTTCCCGTTCTATAAGGTCCGCCCGTAAGAAAACCACCGGCGCAGGTTCTCCGAAAAGAACGCTGCGCCGGATTTGCCCGACTCTGAACCGGTCAGTTGATCTGATGCGGATGATGGCCCGGATCGACCTGATTCTGCGCGAATCCGGTCTTTTCGTATTCGGAGACCTTCATATCCCAGCCGAGCTGGCGGACATGATGCGCTATACTCAGACGGAAACCCAAAGCATCGGTGGAAATGACCTCCGGATTCCAAGCCGAGCAGGCGGCATGTCCGAAGATATTGAGGAACTTCGTGTCATGGGAAACATGCCAGGTGGTTTCGAGCATGCCGAAGAGTTTTTCCTTCGCCGCCATTTTGCCGAGACTGACCGTGCCACCGGTATTGAGCCAGGGACAGACCAGCACGCTGAATTTCTCATTTTTGAAAAATTTCGTGGTCGGCCATTCAGGTTCGGGATCTTCTTCTTTCGCTTTGTATCCGTACTGCCAGTCGGCGATCACGATATCGCGGGGAAGTTCCTTGTAAAGACTGCTCAGCTTATGCTTCGGAAGACCGCAGACGATATAACCCTTCCAGCGGGGATCGCCCTTTTCCAGCAGCATATCATGCCACATGATGACCCGGGCGCCGCGCTGCTGGAACAAATCATGGAAATACACGAGATGGTCGCGGACCAGGTCTTTCAAAACATGATGCCGGCACTCGCGGCAGGTCCCGATATTGTCCGCTTCGTCGCAGCCGATGTGGAAGAACGGCGGACGGTCATAGAACTCATGGAGCTCGGTGACCAGATCGGTCAGGATGCGGCGGGTTTCCGGATTGCTGAGACACCAGGTCCAGCCTTCCGGTTCGAACAGCGGCTGCAACGCCGGATTGAAATCGAGAATGGCGTGTTTTCCGGTGATCGAACGGGATGCCGTGGCATGGCCCAGCAGATTGAACTGCGGGATCAGCGTGATGCCGAGTTCCCTGCCGAGCCGGATCAGACGTTTCAGTTCCTTTTTGTCGAGTTTCCGGTCGGACCAGCAGAATTCCGGATGGGATTCGAACGGAAAGATGCCCCAGGATTCGATCACCGCATAATTGAACTTGTGATACGCGGCGAGCCGGATCTGTTTTTCGATATCCCAGAGCGGCGTTTCCGGAAAGATGCAGAGATGGATGCCGCGGAAAGCCAGTGCGGGCTCATCGCTGATCTCGCACTGGACCAGAAAATATCCGGTGAGTTTTTCCGTGCCGCGGTTGACCTCGGCGAGCTGACGCAGAGTCTTCATCGCGTTCATCAGTCCGGCGGTATCGGCGGCAGTGATCGCCAGTTCCGATTCGCTGATTTTGATCCGGTATGCCTCGGACGGAAGTTTTCCGGCCGATGAAATCTCCTTCACGGCAATGGCCGGAACGATCTGCCAGTAAGCCTTGAACAGAGCGGCAGCGGTTTTGCGGACTGCGGCATCTGCATACAGGACCACGGAACAGCGGTTCCGGAGCTGATACACTTTGCCGTCCTTGAACTTGATTTTCTTCGGAACGGGGATCAGACGGTCGGTCAGGATCTTGATTTCATCGGCATTCATCGGTAATTTCCTTTCAGATTTTGGCAGGAACGCCGGACTCGACGCTGGTGTAGCAGGCGTTCATGCACGCGATAGTCTGGCGGTGCCATTTCAGGTTGATCTTCGGCTGCTTGTGATTGCGGATGCAGTCCACGAATTCGTCGATCAGGCCGACCCATTCGTCGAAATAGGTGTATTGGACCGTGTAGCGGTCGTTCGGCGCGCCATTGTGATAAACGTTCGGGCCGAAGCAATCGCACTGGATCATGCCTTTTTCGCCGGTGATGGTGAGGTTGACTTCCATGCGTTTGGGGAAGACTTCCCAGCCGGGAGCGGGCACTTTGAGCCGTTCTTCGAGGCGGGACCAGGAGGGATCGAACAGGAACGCGGTGCCGTCCTTGAGCTTGCCGACGGCCATGAGCATATCTTCGACTTCCAGTTCCTTGCGGAGATTCGGGGCGACCTGCGCAAAGACAGTGTCGTAATCGGAGCCGGTCAGCCAGCGGATCAGGTCGAAGATGTGCGGATGATCGCAGAGCGCGCCGCCGCGGAACCGGTGGTCGCCGGGAGCCAGCGGCACGCGTTTTCCGTAACTCGCCTCGGGGCTGCCTTGCCACGGGAACGCCCAGACCGGCGACAAGGTGATGTTGGTCGCCTGAATCGAAAGCAGTTTTCCGAGCTTGCCGGAAGCAATCTCCTGCTGCAGACGTTTCACGACGGGATTGTAATGCATTTCCAGTTCGATCTGACAGACGATGCCTGCCTTGTCGACCAGTTCGATCATCTTGTCGTATTCATCCATATCGAAGGTCGGGATCTTCATGGAAAGGATATGAATCCCGCGTTCGGCGCAGAACTTCATCTCTTCGAAATGTTTTTCGTTGGCGGACGCCAGCACAATCGCTTCGATATCGGGATGTTCGGCAAGCATCTTTTCGGGATCGAGATAGCAGGGAACGCCGGTTTTGTAAAGTTCATAAACTTCTTTGGCACGCTCGTCGGCGGCGCAGGAGGCGACCCAGTCGAGCTTCTGATTTTCGATCAGGGTCTGGTAATATTTGCGGGTATGACCGTGGGTCATGCCCATCATGGCGATTTTCACAGGTTTCATTTCGGTCTCCGGTTCAGAGCGTGACAGGTTTGTTATCGGCATCGGACTTCACGATCGCCGCGGCGTATTTTTCCATATCGGCGGCAGCCTGATTCCAGACGGGGCCGAGCTCGGCTTTCATCAGCACTGCGAAGGCGGCGCGGACGATCCAGATCTGCTCATTGGGCAGACCGAAGAGCTCGGTGTCGACATCGGTGAAGGTGGTCAACCCTTTATCGGTCCATTCGTAAATGGAGGACTGCGGAACCTGGGTATCGACCGTGCGGTCGGACGCCACGCCGCGGCGGGCGATAATCTCGTGACGGTCCATACCGTCAGCGCCGGCGGGCAGTTTGGAGCCGCATTCGACCGAGGCGCTCATGCCGTTGGCGAAACGGGCCAGGATGTTGCAGGCGGCATCGCCGCAGCGGACCGCGAAAATACGCTGGATCGGACTGTCCGCCAGATAAGCGGCCAGATCGAGTTCGCGCGCAGCCATCTTAACCGGATCGCCGCCGGCGGAAAACGAGGCGAAACGGAAGGTGGAAACATCTTCCAGAGTCTTGCCGTCGATGATTTTTTTGAGTTCGACGAAACGGCGTTCGACCCGCCAGGGCAGCAGACGGATCTTCTTTCCGTCCGGCAAGACGAGTTCGGGGCCCGCGTTTCCGGTGACGATCTCTCCGGCGGGACAACCGTATTTTTCCCGCAGGAAAGCCAGCGCTTGATTCATTTTTTCTGACATTTCACAGACTCTTGATTAAAGGTTTGTATTTTTTGAGGTAAGCGGCATTCTTCTGATCCCCGCCCGGGGTGTTGGCACTGTTCCAGACCGGCGGCACGATGCCCCGTTCGAGACAGATCCGGCAACATTCGATCTCGAGCAAGTGGGCGATAGTGAAATCGACCACGTTGGAAACCGGCGCGATCGGGGTATCCAGTCCGGGGATATTCACAATGGCATCGCCGACCGGATTGTAATCATCGATGCAGACTTCGGCGAAATCGAACAGATTCTTGCCGGAAGAGTGCCGGATGAAATGGTCGGCGGGCATTTCCTTCTGCCAATATGAGCTCGCGACGGCGATGATCCGGCCGCCGCGTTTGCGGATTTCCATGGCTGCGTCGATGGTGGCGGGATTGATCCCGATATTGTGGAAGATCAGGACCACATCGTCCTTTTGGATATCGTAATATTTGATGATGGACGCGCCGAAATTTTCGGTGCGTTCGAGCTCGAGATACTTCAGTGCCTGGTTGAACACGGAAAGCGCGGTTTCCATCAGCGGATTGATGTTCGCCAGCCCCCCTGCCCGGAAGAACATCTCGCCCATGGCGAGCGTGGTGTGTCCGCCGCCGGCGTAGACGTTGATGAGCTTGTCGTTCTGAATGGCATCCGCCATCAGTTCGGCGCCGCGGTGAATGTTGTCCGCCTGTTCATCGGCGACTTTGCGGATATTGGCCACGGCTTTGTCCACATACCCGAAATCGTTGAGTTTGGTCATAATGAACTCCTATTTTGAAGTTGGAATCATGGTTTCGAAACAATCGGCCAGTTTTTTGAGATTGGCGGAAAGTTTTTTCATGCCTTCGGCGCAATCCGGAGCCATCTTTTTCAGCGGGGTTTTGTAGAACCGGTCTTTGACCGCGGCAAAACGCGGATCATCCTTGCCGTCCATCGTCCGGTTTCCGGCTTTGACAGCCTGGAGGAAGAGCTTTCGGCAGAACTCCAGTTCCGGAATGTAAATTTCCGTGAACAGTTCAGTGATGAAACTGCGGCAGTAACCGTTTTCCGCATTGCCCTTGAGCGTATTTTCGAACTGGGGATTGGTCTTCTGCTTCTTCTGAAGGTCCAGCAAAGAAGCATACAGGGAATATTCCCGGTCGGCCGCGAGAATCTCCGCAAAGAGCATTTCCGCTTCCCGGATGAGACCGAACCAGTGTTCAATCTCGTTGCAGTTATCCGCCCCATGCCGCCATTCGAACATAGCCAGAATCAACCGGCTGAACGCGCAGCACAGCCCGCGGGCGGCAACCGTCCGGATCAGGTCGATCACATCCCGCTTGACAAATTCATGTTCCTTTTCCAGCTTCAAAGCGGCGAAGCGCCGAAGCAGTCCGGGCGCGGCGGACATCAGCGGTTCCAGCAGATTCCGGAAATATCTGGCTTTCTGTTCGCAGGCCGGATTTTCATCTGACAGGTATGGCAGCGGGGAAAAAATGAATTCGCTGAAAAGAAAGGTGAACAACCGTCCGGAACTGTCCCAGGCACCGGGACCGTTCCAATGACGGGCCTTGATGAACGGCAGGGAATCTTTCCAGAGTTCCAGCATTTTCGGGGCGGTTTTCCGGTCATAGCGGGCATGGCAGAATTTTTCCGCGAAGGAATCGATCAGCACGTTGCTCTTTTCCGGATCCCAGGCATTCGCGGCCAGGAATTCCAGCAGCAGCGTATCCGAATGGGAATTTTCCGGCCAGTAGACCATCCCCTTGCACATGGGATCGGCGGCGGCAACGGGCAGACGCCGGGCGATCGCATCGTAGTTGCCGCGCGGCTCCGAGTTCGGTTCATACGCATGGAAAATTCCGTAGATCCACGGGAACTTCCCGCAGAGATCCCAATTCTGGAACGTCCGCAGTTCATCATCAGTATCCGAGGTGTAATCAAAAATCAGCGTGCGTTCCGGGTCGAGTTCCTTCACCAGTTCGCGCACTTCCTCCGGAGTCCAGTACATGCTGAAATCCCAGCTGCCGATCAGCAGCGGCGCATTCGGATAATGTTCCCGCAGTTTTTTCTGGATCCGCCGGTAGGTGTAAAGTTTCATCTGATGATTGGAATCCCGGTCGGCATAGCAGCGCCGTTCCGCCAACCCGATGGTATGAAAGATCTCCGGCGAACCATATTCCCGGATATGCGTCTCGGTCAGTTTCCAGTAGGCGTCCAGATTTTTCTCCTGCCGGATATCCCAAACCAGACCGTTTTTCTCACCGTATCCGGAGGTGGCCTGCGGCATGAAATCCGGTTTCACTTTATCCAGATACTCCTTCGGGGTCCGGCTGTACCAGTGCGTCATGGTGCCGATGTCCTCGGGATGGAGCAGATCGCGTTCGCGGGCGTATGCAAGCACCTGCTTCCGCAGTTCTCCGCGATATTTCAGACTCCAGAACAGGGTGTGGTCGTCATACGAACGCGGCGTGGATGTATCCAGTTCATACCCTTCCGGATATGACACGATTTCGGGAAATGCCTTCTGGAAAAGATCGTCCAGACCGATTCGGAGCATGAAGAGATTCATGCGCTTTTTCAGGATCCAGTCGATCTCGCGTTTCCATTCGGGGAAATCCCAGTGTTCAGCCTGGAACCGGGTCAGACTCCGGTGCGCGAAATACCGCAGTCCGCGATATTGAAAACGCGGGACTTCCCGCACTTCGAGCCCCGAAATGTCGATTGTTTTTGCGGCAGGAATGATGTCACCGTCCCAGAAATAGCGGCAGTTCGCGCGTAGTTCGAAGAAACGGTAGACGCCATACAGCAGGGCCCGGGGACGCGCCCCCGCAATGAACAGCAGATTCCGTCCGTTCGAGTCGACCGCAGACCGCAGCTGATAGCCGTCGGTTCCGACCGCCAGGGAAAACTGCGGGATCACCTTTTCCACGATCTTCGAATGCGTGAAAGCGTTGAACGCATCGGAACCGATCACGACCAGGTCGCTCTTCGGATCGTCTCTGGTTACCACAGAGAGTATTCCGCCCGTGACTTTCAGCCACAGTTCGGCGAATTCCTGCGCGGCGATCAGACTGATGCCCTGCTTTTCGGATATCAGGATTTTCAGCATGGCTGTCGGCTCCCGGTCTTATTTTTTCAGCAGACGTTTGTAGTTTTCGCCGATGGTGTCCCAGAGTTTGAGCGCATCGGGCGCGCCGACGACCGTGCCGTAGCCGCCGCGGTAAGTCCACGCGGCAATGCGGTCCACGCCGGCCTGTTCGGCGATATCCGCCCAGCGCGCGACCTGCGACCAGTCTTTCGGCTGCTTGTAGTAACCCATCAGCCAGCGTTCGGAGATCTTGCCGTATTTCTTCGCAACGGCCACGGTCCGTTCGGTGATGTCGCGGAAGAAATCCTCCGGCAGCGCCCAGTTGACAATGGTGGTGGAAAACACGTCGAAATACGGGCAGGACGCCACCATATCCCAGTTGTCGTAGCCCCGGTATTCGGACACGTAATAGCCGTTCTGCGTGGCATGGACGCAGCAGGTGATCTCCAGCTTCGGATCGATCTCCTTGAGCGCCTTGGATGTTTCGGAAAGCACGACCAGAGCCTCGCGCCAGCGGAACTGTTTGACGTCGTTCGTCATATAGCGGGGCATCGCATAGCCGTAATAATCCTCGAACCGTTTGCGGCAGACCGGGCAATAGCAGGTCCAGTCATCGGCAACGCCGCCGGTGATCGAAGCGATCCCTTTCGGGAACGCATAATGCGGTTCGTCCCAGAAGAAACCGTCCGGATTACATTCACGGGCGAGCGTAGTACAGAAATTCTTGAAGTAATCGCGGTAGCTGTTGGTATTGAAACAGGCATACGGGAGTTTTTCGCCGGTCAGCGCGGAGACCTGCCGGTTTTCGACATTGTCCTGCAGGAATTTGGAGACCTGTTCGCCGCCGAAATATTTGCCGTTGCCCCAGGGATCGATCAGCACGCGCAGCCCCATTTCATGCGCTTTCGCCACGATTTTCGGGATGTTCGGACGCCAGAAATCGAAATCGAATTCGGTGACCGCGAGAATGACCGTGGTGCAGCCGTGCGCCAGCATTTCCGCGAAATCCTTTTCCGCGTGTTCCACATAGTTCAGTCCGTAATAACTGATCGAGGTTTGGGTGATTGCCATGTTCGTTCTCCTTTTATGAATGAAGTTTTAAGTTGATTTTCCGCAAAGGGTGCTTTCCCGGACGATCAGGCGGGAATCGAGGTAACGGCAGATGCCGCCGCCGATCCGGCCGAATTTGATCCGGGTGTAAAGCGATTCGAAAGCCAGCCGTGCCATGTCCTGCACGGGATACGATACGCTGGTCAGCGGCGGCCAGGTCTCCGCAGCGGCAGGCAGATCGTCGAATCCCGCCACGGCGACATCCTGCGGGATCCGCAATCCGAGCTGATGACACAATCCGATCGCGCGGATCGCGAACAAATCGTGATAACAGAACAGTCCCAGCGTGCCGGAACGTTTCTTTTTCAACAGCCGGGAAATGGCTTTCCGGCAATCTTCCGGATTCTGGCTGTCCACCCGCAGGATATTGGCTTCCGGCAGAGTAATTCCCGCCGCCGCCAGTTCCGCCCGGAATCCGAAAAGACGCTGGTCGTGCACTTTGCCGTTCTGTCCGATATACGCGAATTCCCGGATCCCCTGCTCAAGCAGATGGCGGGCGGTCATCTGCGCGGCTTTCTGGTTGTTGACCAGCACCGCGTCGCAGTCGGCGCTTTCCAGTTTCCGCCCCAGCATCACATACGGCACCGGCAGCTGCGAATAGAACGCTTCCTGTTCGGGCGTCGAAGCCCAGGGACAGATCAGGATGCCCGCCACGCCCTGACGGCAGAACATCTTGAGCCGTTCGCATTCGGTTTCGAAGTCGTAGTTGCTTGAGGCAATGATCAGGCTCGCGCCGATGGAATGCGCAAATTCCTCCGCATGTCCCGCCAGCTTGGCAAAATACGGACTCTCCAGGCAGGTCGCCAGAAATCCGATCAGCAGCGGCTTTTCCGTCTTGCCCGCCGGCGCAAAAACCGACGCCAGACGGTAATCCCGCCCGACTTTTTCCAGAATGCCGTCCTCACGCAGTCTCGTCAGAATATGGAAAGCGGTTTTCAGGGACACCTGCTTGCATTCGCAGATTTCCCGCGTGGTCAGAAAACGGCTGCCGCTCCCGCCGAAATCCCCGGCGGCGATCCCGTTTTTCAGGTCATCGACGATCTGCTCCGTTTTCGTCTTCCGCATTTTTTGTTATACTTTTTGTTATACATATTATTTCATTTTGTTATAACTTTACTGCAACAAAATGAAAAAATCAAGAGGGTTTTTCAAAAAAAGTCATTTTTTTGTGAGTTTTTGCGGTTCGGCCTGCATATTTTTCTTCGATAATTTCGATGTTTTTTTCCGATTATGCCTTGACAAAATGAAAAAACTGATTATTATTAATGTAAATGTTTACATTCTGGCACAAAGGCATGACGGAGAAATACCGATGACGATCAAGGAAATAGCGGAAAAGACAGGGCTTTCGACGGCCACCGTTTCCAGAGCACTGGATCCGCGTTATAAATCCAAGCTCAGGGAATCGACCCGGGAAAAAGTTCTTGCCGTCGCAGAAAAATACAGCTATCGTCCGGTCATGATCGGAAAATCTTTTGTGACAGGAAAAACCTATAAGATCGGTTTGATTCTGGATACCATGGCGACCGACTTGAGCAGTCCGACTTTCAGCCGGTTCATGGAAGCGGCCTGTGCGGAACTGCAGTCCCGCAATTACACGCTCCTCCTGCTGCTGGCGAAGGACGTGAAGAAACATGCCGGAGCAAACGTCCGCGAACTGCTGGAATCGAAAGTGGCCGACGGGTATATTCTGGGGAAATCCATGGTCTTCGAATCGGTTCGGGAAATACTGGATAAAACGCCGGTCGTGCTGATCACCTCCCGGGAAGACGGAGTCCCCGAATCTTCGGCCAGTGTCCAGATTCGGCGTTCGTTCCTCTCCGCCTACCGGAACATGTGGCAGCTGATCCCGCCCGAACTGAGGCGCAGTGTCGCGGTCGTCGCGTCGCGGGAGCGCTCTCATCCGGGGAAGACCCGGGCGGAACTGATCGCTGACATGGCGCCCCGGAATGCCGAAGTGAAAACCTTTACGTCCGATATGCCGGCGGGTTTTCTGGTGAACCGCGCCAATGCCGCCGCTTTAGCCGAGCAATATTTCGATGAACTCCGCCAGTTCAAGGTGATCTGGGGAACCAGCGATTTGTATGCTCTGGGAGTGATGGATGTGTTTCGGCGCCGCGGTCTGATCCCGGGAAAGGATTTTTTCCTGCTCGGAATGGACAATCTGGAACCGGCGATGCCCGGAGTGGAACCGTTCCTGACCACCTGTGACCTGCACTGGGATGAAGTCGGCAGGCTGGCGGCCGATACGGTCCTGCGGCTGATCGACGGCAAAACCGTGGCGGGAAAAGAACTGACCGTGGAATCCGAGGTAATTCAAAGAGCAAGTTCACAATATATAAACCATATAAAAACAAACCAACAGATAAAATCTAGGAAGGAGGCAATGTCCGTTCGAACCGTCAACACTGAATACGGAATTCAATGAGGCAAATTCCGAAAACGGGAAAACCGTATTCCAGGAAACGCCCGGCTTACAATGCAAACCAACCCCAAGAAAGGACAATGATCATGCTGAAAAACGAAGATGTTTTTAAAAACTCATCTCTCATACCTCATCTCTCATACCTGAAGCCTGAAACGGCAAGCCGCTTTACGCTGATAGAGCTCCTCGTCGTCATCGCCATCATCGCCATTCTGGCCGGCATGCTGCTCCCTGCACTGAACCGCGCCCGCGAACAGGCCAAAACCATCAGTTGCCTCGGCAATGTCCGGAGCATCACCACTGCCATGCAGCAGTATTTCGACGACAACAAGGGATATTACACCAGCGGACAGGCTCCGTGGACCTATGGGACCACCAAATATGAAGGCGGACTGTCCGGATCGCTCGCTCCTTATGTGGGCATGAAACTGAACCGGTTCAATTATAAGAGCAATCACCATGTGTTCTACTGTCCGGGCGACACCGAGATCAAGCGGACCAATTCCTATCCGCAGAGTTACGGTTTCAATTGCTACGGTTCCAACTGCATGAACGGAATGAAGGTGCTGGACGCTCTCTATGGCAACTTTGTCTACTGCCGCAAACCGGCCACGCTGAAACGGCCGAACATCTATATCATGGTAATGGATCAGCGCGACAAGAATCTGACCCTTTTCCGGAATCAGAGCGAGGCGCTGCTGAGGGGCAGCATCAACGAAAGTTCCGCCGCCTGGACCATGAAGGTCCATAACGGAGTCGCCCGGAATGTCAGTATCTTCGACGGCCATGTGGAACCCACTCCAATGAAGGTTGCGGACCTCTATGCAAAACCCAACAAGTGGATCTACGACTACAACAACGACTTTACCAAGAATTAATCCGAGGAGCAACCAGACCATGAAAAAACTTCTTTCCCTTATTCTTCTGGCGGCTGGCACACTGATTTACGGTGCGGACGATCCGTTCAACGGCGGTTTCGAGGTCTGCGTTCCGGACAAAACCGGGACACCGCTGCCCCACAACTGGATCAGCAATCGGGCAGTGACCCGGAACGGCAAGGCGAGGCTCACCCGGGAATCGGGATGTTTCCGCACCGGCAGTTTCGGTCTGCTGGCCGAAACCGAGGAAAAAGGCTGTCTCTCTTTCCGCTCGTTCAAATCGGTTCCCGTCAAGCCCGGCGAGTTCATCGAAATGGAGATCTGGGCCAAGGGTTCGGGCAAATATACCCTGCAGTACATCATCTACGCCACGGACGACCCCAAGCGGAGTGTCTTCCTGACCACGGCAGGGACCGGCAAACCGCAGACTGCGAGTGAAGACGACTGGAAAAAACATGCCGTCAAAGTGAAATTCGTTCCGCCGCCCAAGGCCAAAGGAAAATACAGCAGCTTCTCCATTCTCCCCGTGATTTTTGTTTATGAGAATGCGGAGATCCTTTTCGACGATTTCTCTCTCAAGATCACACCTGCAAATTAATACGGAACTCCGACAATGAAAAACATTCTTTTTACCGCATGTCTCTGCTGCGGCATGGGACTTTCCGCCGCCGTTACCGCCGACAAACTTCAGGATGATGCCGAAGGCGTTTCCCGCTGGAAACTCGAAAACGACCAGATCAAGGCGGTCATCTCCGCCAAAGGCGGGATCATCTCCCTGCTCACCGACAAGAAAAACGGCAGCGAACTTACCGGCGGCGAAGGCGCTTTCCGCGACCAGTTCGGCACCAGGAACTCCGATTTTACCAAGGTGGCCTACCAGGGAAAGATCCTCTCTTCCCAACCCAGTGAAAAAGTGCTGGAACTGACCGCCCCGGCGCTGGACGGCAAAAACCTTTTCACCCTTATCACCAAACGCTATACGCTCCGGGACGGCGAAAGCAAGCTCCGCGTCGAAGTCGAGATCACCAATCAGGCGGAAAGCATGCAGGACAAGACCTATGAATACTGGAGCAACAGTTTCCTCGGGATCGAAGGGGTCAAAAACCCGATGTTCATTCCGCTGAAAAACGGCGTATTGAAAGTTCCTTCCGGCAACAATTTCTTTTACAAGGAACCCATTCGCGGCTGGGTCGCCGCCACGGGCGGCAAGTCCGGTATCGTGCTGCTCCCCGAATACAAGAAATTCGGCCTGACTTTTTCCTGGAACTGCATCGGCGTCTATAAACGCAACACCCTCGAATTCCGTCTCATCCCGGAACGCGTCACGGCGGGACAGAAGACGGTCTGCAAATTTGAGGCCGGACTGCTCCGGCACGGCGAGATCCACGGTGCAGGCAGCGCCGGATACGGAAAGCTGACGCTCGAAAACGGTAAAATCACCGCCGTTCTGCGGGGCTTTGCTTCGCGCAAATACCGTGCCCTGCTCAATGTGGACGGCAAAAAATCCGCTCCGGTCTATGTGGACCTTTCGCCTGACAAGGATGTTTCGGTTTCATTCCCCGCTCCGGCCGCAGGCAAAACGGCAGCGGTGGAAGTGATCGACGGCACCGGCAGACTGCTCTTCGATCTGCTGCTGCCGCTCCAGTCCGGCGCTGAATTCGCCGCGCTGGAAAAACGCAATGACCCGCCCAGCGACAAGGATCCCTGGCAGTATGATCCGGAGCCCGGTTATGTGACGCCCCATTTCAAATGGCTGGACAATCCGAAATTCTCCATTCTGTTCTTCATGGAATCCAACGGTGCCCGGGACATCATCGAGCTGCTGCAGCGGATGAATTTCGACTTCAAGGCGCCGACCGTCTATCCCTCCGACTGGGCCCGGAGCTGGCGGACCAAAGTCCCCTTCGCTCCCGCCTCGGGCGGCGAATCCGGCGTCAATCTGGTCGCACCCTATCTCACGAGACCTTACGATGTGATCGTCATCGGCGACGGCCGGGCCAAGGTCAGGTTCGACAAGTATGACCAGAAAGTCTCCAGCTGGGCCGGCTATCCCGCGAACGTGCGGAAGGCGATCCTCAAGGCGGTCCGCGGCGGCACCGGCCTGCTGCTGATCAATCCCGACAATCCGGACGCGGAGATGAAAGAACTGCTGGCGTCCCTGCAGGATGCGCCGGACTTTCTCAAACGCTCGATGTCCTATTCCGCGGCTCCCTATTTCGACAAAGCCTCGATCAAGTTCGGTCAGTATGGCAAAGGACGGGTCGCCGCACTCACATTCAAGACCGATGCTTACCTGATCCCTCTGCTGAAAGTCAGGCAGCGGCATTTCCAGCTGCTTTCCCGCGAACACCGGTTCCAGGAATACCAGTTCGCCGTCATGGCACGAATCATCAATTATCTGCGCGGTCAGGACCCCGCGATCCTGAGTCTGTCCCTGAAAGGCGGCAAGGCGGTCGTGGAATGCGCCCAGCCGGGCCGATATGAATTCGAACTTTTCAACCGCTACACCCATTCCGCCGGAAAATTCTCCGCCGAACTCAAAAAAGGCACCAATACGGTCGCGC
>JAZUCR010000236.1:0-9357 GCA_045639225.1 Victivallales bacterium | reverse complement strand
CGGAAGCACGCTGCCCATTCCTTAAACGTTTTCATACTTCGACTCCCAATTGCTGCTGGCAGTTGATATTCAACATCCACTGGTTTGCAAATTCGGCCAGATCCGCCATCAGCCGTGCTTTATAACGGATCGGTCTGCCGTCAATGTCGCTGAAAGTAAAGACTTGCTGATAAATGCCGAGGTCGTCCTGCCGATATGTGATCGGATAAAACATTCCGTCCTTGCTGACAAATTCCATTTCAGGATCGCGTATCAGGTCGCCTTCTCTTTCATAGGTGTGGCTTACTGCGATATGTTCATCGAAAGTCGGGATGTGGGCAATTTTTTCCACCGATACGGGCATACAACAGCTGTCCGGCTTTCCGATTTTGGCATAACTTCCCAGTGTTTTTGCAAACTTCGGATCGTTCATACAGTCGATGAGCTTCCGAAGCACTTTTGATGATTTCTCGTTCAGTGCTTTCATGCGGCTTTTTCCTCCATTTGCTGGTTTTTCATGATATAATCAACGGCTTTTTGCGCCTTGTGCGCTGCCTGGATTGCGAGTTTTTTATCGTTTCTGAGCTTTTCCAGCCAGTTCTTGATATACGCTCCGGAGTTTTGAATTGTCGCATGTGCGATTCCGGTCTGGGCGCACAGAAACGCAGCCCCGAATTCTGCGATCAATTCTTCCTTGGAGTAGTTTTCACTGCCGAAATTGATATTCTTCAATCCCGGCCGGTTCAATCTGGACTGGTGACCGGTGGAATGCGCCATCTCATGGAAAAGAGTTGAATAATATTCTTCCTCCTTGTCAAATTGGATTCGCTCCGGCATTCTGATCAGGTCCAGAGACGGACTGTAACATGCCTGGTTTCCGCCATGCCGGATGCAGGGACCGTCCTGATATCCCGAAATAATCTCCTCCGCGTTGCTGATGGGATCAAAAACGACCTGATTTTTTGCTGGCAGAACGGGGATATATTTTGCCGGAATGCCCATCGTCTGTTCCAAATTGTAAACCCGGTAGAAACGCAGCACCGGAATTTTGGTGTCGCTATCCTTCTCAAAAAGAGTCCAGAAAACCACACAGGTCCCTTTTTCATCGGGTTTCAGTTCACCGCCGAGTTTCTTCAGTTGTCTCAACGTCATCCAAAATGGAGAATCGTATGGCATCATGCAAAGCAGAATTTGATTGATCCCGCGGTATGGCTTACCGGATATGAGATTACGGTTGTGCCAGTCTTTCGGACGCCAGGGACAATGCCACGGGATATTTCCTTTTTCCATTTCAGCAATAATGCGTCTGGTCACTTCTTTGTAAATATCAATCATTGCGTGATCTCCTGATTTTATGCCGCATCATCGGGATCATATTCGTCGGATTCTTCCGCCAGGTCGGGATCATGCTTCAGCACGAACTCATATGCTTTGAGTTCGCGTGAACTGTTCCAGTGGTAAAACTCTTCCCCTTTCTTTTTCCTGAGTGGAAACCCCAGCTGCATTGCCCGTTCGATGATTTCTGACATCGTCATTTCGTTGATTTTTTGTGCCATCTTATACCTCCTTTGGGTTGGTTTCATCTTTCAACTTGCGGCGCAGTCCGGGCCCGTCCGTTTAGACGGGTGCGGCTGCGCCAAGATGAAACCAACAATGGATTTATATTGACCGTTCTGACAATTCCAGCTGCCGGATGATTTTGGAAAGTTCCTGTTGTCCGATCAGGACCGTTTCTCCGGATTTTTCCTTGATAGCCTTGAGATATTGCTTCGTCAGGTCAATTCCGATTCTGGCATCTTCCGGAGTTTCGGGCGTATTGACGACTTCGATCCGGCGGTTCTCGTCACGAAAGCAGAGGTAATCCGGTTCCGGTTCCACATTCCGGATCGGAAGAAATTTCTTCAGCTCCTTCCATTTCCCGCGAATGGAAATCCTGCTGCCTCCGTTATGGATTGTGATATGGCAGTTCATCAAGCAGCCTCCTTCAGCTCTTTCTGTTCCTTTTTCTCCAATGTTTCCCAGGATTTTGGATCGGGAAGTGCGGCAACGGCATCTTTCAGTGCTTTGTCCAGGTCAAAATCAATCAGACTGGCAATGATCCCGGCTTCCGCCCATTTCGGTTCTTCCGGTCCGCTCTGTCCGTTATTGAGTTCGGTGATGATATTTTCGCAGACGGTTTTCCAGAAAAACTGATCAATCTGTTTTTTGTCCGATTCATCCCGGTTCATCAATGCGGAGAAACTGGAAATCTGGTCGGGCAATTTCAGCGGATTATTACTTTTTTTGGTGTGAAAATCCGCGTAACTTCCGCATACCGGCCGGGTTCCTTTGCAAGCTGCCATCAAATAAATGATGTTCCGTTCCGGGACGGCCGTTTTGTTATCTTTGATTGCCTGAATCATCGTTTCGATCGCCTTGCGTTTGCGCTGGCGAGTCTTCGCCGCTTTGCGTTCCGCCAGAGTTTTGGTTTGCTTCGGGGGCGCATCTTCCGCTGCTTTCGGCTTCTGGATAATGATTTTGGTTCCCGCCCGCGGTCCGTCCGCGATGATCGCCGGAGTTCCTTCTGCCGGATTTTCCGCTTCCCGCCAGTCGCCGGGTCCCAATACGGTGTTGTTTGCCAGCGGGTCGTCTTCGGATTCCTCCGCGTTCTCATCTTTTGCCTTGTATTTCTGCGATACGAGGATCGTCTTCGGCTCCTTTGCCGCCAGTTCGGCAACATATTCCTTCCTCTTTCGTTCCAGATATTCCCGGTTCATGCAGCGCGGCTCCGGGATCAAATTGGCAAAGAGATAATTTGTGTTTTTCCGTTCCAGGCAGGCGGGACATTCTCCGCAGCCTTCTTCCTTCCAGGGCAGAGATGAAAGCAGCGTTGCAAAGTTTTCATACAGCGTTTCGGAAAATTTTCTGACGCTGGCATTTTTCAGGTCCCGGCCATCTACACCTCGGATATAATCGAAAATATCGTCCTGGATCGCAGGCGGGAAAGTCGCAATGGTCTCATAGTGCGCCACGGTCATATAGCCGAAAGTTTTTTCTGCCATTGCTTTTTTCCAAAGCTCCGAAAGATTCAGCAAGTTCAGCCGTCTTGCAACCCAGGTCGGCGAATGCCCGATTTCAACTGCCAGAGCTTCAATCGTGGTGAATTTCTCCCGCATGGAATACAGCTTTTTGATTTCTTCCGCCAGAGACAGATTGGTATGCTGATTGGCAACGTAAGCATTGACCTCGGAATCGCCGTCGATCAGAATGCAGTCCTGCCCCATTTCCAGTTCCGCAATGTCCTGTTTGACCAATGCGAGAAATCTGCGCCGTCCGTCTTCCACAACATAATCGAAGTCCGGATCGCCCTCCAGCTTTTTCAGTGCGATGGGCTGCAGCAGCGGTTTCAAATTCTGTCCGATACGGCTTTTGATGCTTGCCAGCAGGTGCATGTCGTCAGCCTTGTTGTACGCCCGGTCCGCCTCACATTTGATTCGGTTCATCGGAATCTTCATTTCCCTCGTTCCTTTCTTGTTTTGTGTTTTTTGCTTGGGAATTTCCCGGTTCACTTTGTGAACGCCGGGAAATTCCAACATTTGAAAATTTGCGTTCATATTGAAAATGACCACTTATGCGCAAGCGGCGACTTCTTTTTCATCTTTGTTCTCGCTGCCGTCGAGGATCTCCATATCGCCGAAAGTTCTGGTTTTTCCAAGTTCCGGAAAATAATGGGACAGCACCGGTTCTTTATCAGAGGTGTAATGAGCGCGCATCCCTTCGCTGGACTTATTCAGTTCGAAGATGATCTGATCCAGTTCCAGAGAAAGTTCGCTTTTCTCTTTCGCAGCACTGAATTCTTCTTCCGGAGTATCTTCCAATTTCTTCAGACGGGCGATTTTTGCCTCTATCTCCATTTTGCTGCTGGCCAGTTCCTTTGGCTTATCATAAATCATTTTCTTTACGGTATAAAACAGATGATCCGCATCCGGGACATCCCCCTGCAGTTTGACCGGCAAATGGGAAACGTAGCATCCGGTGATCCGGAAATGAATACTGGATTTTTGTCTGTCGAAGGTTCCGCCGATATCCTCCGTTCCATTCGCAACTAATGTGATTTTCAGATTTCCAATGGTCAAATCGTTCAGCTCGGCACTGCCGGTCCGACAGAAAAAGCTGCAATCCCGGACCGCCCTCAGCCAACCGGAACAGAAGATCCGGTCAAGGGCTTCGCACTTGTCTTTCAGGGTTCCGGTAAGTTCGCGGTCCCCGTATCGGATGGGCAGACTCCCTATTTCCAGTGTTGGATGTTCGGCAATGAAGCTCTCCAGCTCCGGGATTTCCTTTTCCATCATTGGGATCAGACAGGCAAGGTCCTTCTGCTGTTCCTGATGGAGCCGGATGTTGCGGCGGTGCTGCCGTTCCAAAGCATCCAGTTCCTTCAGCCTCGTTTCGATAACCACCTTGCGGCGGAGCTTCGGATTCCCGGAAATGGCTGCGGAAAAACTGGCATAATCCAAAGCGCAATCCTCGTTGATTTCTTCCACGGTTCTGGCACAGCGTCCCTTCATGGCGTCGTTTATGAATTTCTGCTTGCGTTCCAGAATGGCATACATTCCGGCATCCAGCGTCTGTTCGATACCATAGCGGATGATCTCCACTTCCTCCAGAATGTTGCCCTGCCGAATGATTCTTCCATCCCGTTGTTCCACATCAGCAGGCCGGAACGGGCAGTCAATGTGATGCGCAACGGCCAATCTCTCCTGAATGTTGACCCCGGTCCCCAGTTTTGCCGTGGAGCCGATCACCACCCTGACTTCGCCGGAATTGACTTTTTCAAACAGGTCGGATTTCTGCTTGTCGGTATTGAAATCGGAGATCAGCGCCACTTCATTTGCCGGAATCCCGCCCAGGATCAGTTTGCGTTTCAGTTCATCCCAGGCGTTGAAAACTTCGCCGTTCCGGTAAAGATCGCAAAATACGATCTGGGTTCCCTTGATGGATTCGTATTCCTTGTATTTTTCCAGAATTTTTCTTGCGCATACGCTCAACTTTGAATTCGGGTCATCGTGGAATCGGTAGTCGATGAGGCGCGGATCAATCGTGACTTTCCGGCTCAATCCGTAAATCAGCAGCGGAATGTGGGACAGTTCCCGTTTGTCGGAATGGCCTTCATACCATTCGTATTCATCGCAGAGATAATCCATGAATTTGGAAATGGTCGGACTTCGGGGAATGTTGACCTGTTCCGGATGTCCGCCTTTGATTGGCGGACGGTCCACCTCGGTCAAATCTTCGGCAAGAATCACGTCGGCGACTGTCCGGAACATTTTGGAGAGTTCGATCACATTGCTGTATTTGCAGAACCGCTGCACCATCTTGAAACGACCGGCCGCATCCAGTTCCAGTGCCGTTTCGGTTCCGCAGAATACCGAAGCGAAACGGTCAAACGTGCTGATCCCGAACTCTTCCAGTGTTGACGGACTGATATATCGAACCATGTTCCACAGCTCGGCAATCACATTGCTCACGGGTGTTCCTGTGGCGAAATAGACATTTCTTCCTCCCGTTTTTTCCATGATATACCGGATTTTGAGAGACAGCGAAAACGCCCTTTGGCTGGCGCCCCGGTCCAGTCCTTTGATCCGTTGCATTTTGGTCGGGAAAAAGTTGCGTTTGTAAGCGTGGGCTTCATCAATGATCAGCGCATCAATACCCAAATCGGAGAAATAGATGATATTCTCTTCGGCTTTTTTGTCGGCGAGTTTGTCCAGCATCTTCTCCAGCTGCTTCTTCTGGCGTTCCGCTTCCTTGACCGTCGTGTGACTTTCGCTCTCGGCAATCAGTTCTTCCAGTTCGGCAATCTGCTCTTCGTAGTGCCGCGTTACCAAATCCGGATCGTCCTTGATCATGTCGAAGGACGATTGCGCCATGATGACCATATCCCAGTCGCCGACGGCAATCCGTGACATGAACCGTTTGCGTTTCTCTTTGACCAGGTCTTTTTTGTCGGCGATCAGGATAGTGCCGTGTGGATAGAGTTTCGGCGCAAATTCGGCAAATTGTTGTAGCGTGGAGTTCTGGACCACGATCAGGGTTTTGGTCGCCAGTTTGAGCCGCTTCAGTTCCATCGCCGTCGTAACCATGATTGCCGTTTTTCCTCCGCCTACGCAATGCGCAAGCAATGTGTTGCCTTCAATGCACCGGCTGACCGCTCGTTTCTGATGACTTCTCAGGATAAACTTTTTGCCGTTGATAATCCCGACCGCTCCTGGGTAAATCTCAAATGTCGGAAGTTCATACTGCCTCGTTACGTGGGAGTTGAATATGGAATTGTAAATTTTTTCCAATTCTTCGGAGGTTTCCGGAGTATCCATCACATAGCTTTTGAATTTCTCCTGCAATTCATTCTTGAACTGACGGGCGGTCAGAGTCGCTTCCTGATCCACTACCAACTTCTCCTGTCCGTCCCGGTCGTATTCCTTGCGGTGGACGATCGGTTCTTTGAGATTCAGTGCAGCTTCCACCAATTTGAAGAGGTCCCAGTCCGCCACCCGGTATTCGGTCATGCTGTAACGAGTGGAGTATTCGGCGTTGACATACCATTTATCCTCGTTTTCGGAATACGAAACATCGCATTTGCTATCGAAAGCCGATTCCATCCATTTTTGAATGACCTCGGCCGGAATCCAGAAACTCCCCAGCTGGAAATCAATGTCTTCGATCCGCAGCGGTTCCGGCTGCACAGCCTCCAATGCCGGGACATTCTGCGGCGCCAGCTCGCGGGCGATCTGCAGTTTGCGGACTACGTTGCCGCTCAAGTATGCACTTTTGAGTTCGATTTCTTTGCTGACCGGTTCCTCAAAAAATTCTCCGGACGCCAGCAGCTGACGCCGTGCTTCGTCCCGGTCCAGTTTCATCATCTCGGCAATATAGTCAATATCGATCTTGTGGCGGTATCCGTATGAAATCATGCCAGCCTGGACGATATCGTCCGCATGATCCGGTTCTTTCCATGGATGCTGTGTCCGTTTGAAATAGATGTCGCCCTTTTCGTAAACAAGACGATGCGTTTTGATCCCGTCGAGGGTCGTTTCAACTTCTTTACGGACATTCTCCGTCGCCGCCAGTTTCAGGTAATCCGGATCTTCCAGCATATTCCGATGGACGATTTTATTGTTGAGGTATCCGAACTGCTTCACATGGAAATCGTAATCCCGGTTCAGGGTTTCCCGCATTTGGGCAATGGCTGAATCAGGTATCGCAGGATTCAGCTGAAGTTCCAGCAGACGGTTCAGATGTTCCTTGAATTCCACGAAATGTTCCAGCTTTCGGCGTTCGTTCCCGGTAAACTCTTTTCCGTTTTTGTCCGTCAGGAGGACACCACGATTGTTTCGCAATTGCCAAAGCCTGCCGTTTTGCATGAAGATCGTGTAATCGCGCAGTCCTTCCGGAACTTCGATTTCGCAAACCGGTTCTTCCGTATCGCCGAAAAGGTCTTTTCCCGGCTGGGTTACGGTCTGGACTTCCATTTGCGGAATGGAAAGCAGCAGTTCCGACAAAGGTGAACCGATAAAAGGTTTTACAGTGGCGGCTCCCGGTTTGCCATACATGGTTCCGGTATTGGACGGGACTCCCAGAATCATGTCCCGATGTTTGGCAAAATATTCATTGACCCGCATGATTCCGGTGTCGTCTCCGGTTTCGATTGCCTGAAGATCGGTAAATCCGATTTTGTTTTCCGCTCCTTTCTGAAAGACCAGAATATCGGAAACGACTTCCGTTCCGATCTCCTTAAAAGCCGTATTGGGCAGCCGGATCGCGGTCAGTAATGCCGCTCTGGATGCGAAGTTCGCCCTTGCGGTTATGGATTTTGAATCCATTGTCGAGGCGGAAGTCAGGACAACGGCCAGTCCGCCCGGTTTCAACGCATCCAATGCCCTTGCGATAAAGTAGTTGTGCAGATTATATCCCACATAATCGGAATCATGGACTCCGACCCGATCGAATGGGACATTGCCGATGACAAGATCCAGTGAATCGCGTTTGACCAGCGTTTTTGCCAAGTCTCTGATGATGACTTCCGTTTCCGGATAAAGCTGTTTCAGGATTCTGCCGGATATGGAATCCAGCTCCACTGTCAGGAACTTGCCTTTGATATTCTCCGGCATCATTCCGATAAAATGACCGACGCCCGCCCCGAACTCCCCGAAATTCCCGCCCGTGATTCCAGCGGCAGCGGCAATCTTCCACATGAATTCGATCAGCACTTTCGGCGTATAGTGGCTGTTCAGCGTGGATGCTCTGGCGGAAACATATTCCTCGCTGGTGAGAACATCCCGCAGTTCGGCATATTCCTTTGCCGCTTCCCGGTTATCCGGATCGAAGACCTGCGGGAGCCCGCCCCAGCCGGAATACCGGACCAGGATTTTACAATCTTCCTGAGTTGCTTCTCGACCGGATTCTTCCAGTTCCTTGAGCAGCCGGATCGCAGCGATATTGGCGGCGGCTTTGCGTTTCAATCCCACCGGACAAAGAACATCATCGGCAGTAATCCGGTAATTGAACCGGGTCGGGCTCGGGGCCGGGTCAATCCTCGGCGTCGGCGGTTTGGGTTTTTGCAGTTCCGCCAGACTCGGCAAAACCATTGTCGGGGTTGTGTCCTCGAAGTCAAAGAGGTCGATCTGGATCAGTTCAATCATTTGCATCTTTCCTTTCTGCGGTTCGTTTTAGAACGGAAATGCCGGAGCCGCATTGAGCGGCGTCCCGGCATGACCGGCGAACCGTGAAGAAAGAGTAACTTTTATTCATCCCGGTATGCGCCCACTGTTTCCAGTATGGGCGCCAGCTCTTCCAGCGATGTCACCGGCTTTCCTCCTGCATCCAGGACAATGTGCCCGCAGGATTCGCATTGAATCCGTGCCACATATCCGCCCTCGCAGCTTGTCTGCTCGTCATAGTCCGGTCCGTCTGACGTATTGACGATCCTGTAGGTGACGGTCACATCCGCCAGAACTTCCTCGAAGGTTTCGCCTTTGCATTTCGAACAGAAATATTTTCTCATTTTTCCGCCCCCCGCAGCAGTTCCCGGTATGGTTCCGGATAAAGATTGCACCATTCTCCAAGATATTTTCGCAATAATGCCGGATCGATCTCACCGGTTTTCGCCGCATATTTTTTGCAAATGGAGTAATGTTCATTGAGCTGTTTTGCCCAGTAGATGTCCCTTACGCAGGGATTATGAATCACGATCTGCTTCTCGTCCCAGAAGTCGCGCATTGAAAAGCGGTCCAGTCCGGCGAACCGTTCCAGGACTTCCGATCCGGGTTCTTCTTCGCCAAAGGTGAAAACCGGATATTCCGGAATTTCCGGTATCGAAGTCGGATCGTAGCCATGTCGTTC
>JAZUCR010000235.1:0-21335 GCA_045639225.1 Victivallales bacterium | reverse complement strand
CATCCGGCTTCCGCCAGCATTTCGGCGATACAGCGGCCGAGTCCGCGCGAAGAACCCGTGACCCAGGCGGTTTTCCCTTGGTAATACCCGTTCATTGTTTCATCTCCTCATGATTTACGCATGATTGACCGTCCGTTCGATCACGTTGTCCTGAATGGCTTCTTCCAGCTTCACGAACGTGGCGGAAAAACCGGAAACACGCACGCGGATGCTCTTGTATTGGTCGGGGTCTTTCTTCGCCGCGATCAGGTCCTCGGCGGAAACATGATTCAGCTGGACATGCAGACCGCCTTCCTTGAAATAGATCTCGATCAGCGAAACCAGTTTATCGAAACTTTCCTCATTCTGGATTGTCGCCTCGTCCACGGAAAGATTCATGATCGAATTGCCGCACATGATGCCGGTCGGGTCCATGTGCGCGACGGAAAGCAGATGGGAAGTCATGCCGTCGCGGTCCTTGCCGTCGGATTGCCCGCTGCCGAACAGCAAGGCGCTGCCGGCGATACGTCCGTCCGGCGTGGCTTGCGTAAGCGCCCCATACTGGGAGAAATGCAGACGGTATCCAGTAAGGTTGCCATAATTGAGCGCATGGCCGAAAATGTCGGTGCGGCCGTCGGCGAAGTTGTAAACCGAAGTATAGAACCGGTGTGCCATGCCGTTGGAGAATTCGTCGTTATTGCCGAAGAATTTGCCTTTGCGCAGGATTTTCGTGCGCAAGTCTTCATATCCTTTCCAGTCGGCGTCCAGCGCGGTGAGCAGTTCGGACATGGAGCAGAGTTTTTCCTCGTAGATGAACTGGCGGATGACGCTCAGGGAATCGATGAGATTGGTAGAGCCCATGAAATTGGCGCACCACCTGGCGCGGGCGGCGCCGCCCTGCGTTACGCTCAAGGCACGCTCGATGCAGCCGGTCATGAACAGGGAGGTCAGCACATTGCAGTCGCGCGAACGCAGCATGTTGAAACGGTTGGAATAGGCGAGGATCGTTTCCAGATCGCGGTGAAGTTCCTGCTCGTAGATCGCATAGAACGAATCGAAATCGGGACACGCCAGCACTTCTTCGCGGCGGCTGTTGAGGGTGTTCACCAGCGAACGCACGATGTTCGTGGTATTGCCGCCGAGGGAAATGCCGCCCTGAAATGCAGGTTCGTTGCAGCCGACCATGATATAATCGTAAGCCGTTTCCCACGGGACTTTGTTGATTTTCATCAGGGCGTTGATGCGCGGTTCGTCGTTGACCAGCGCGATGCGTTTGTTTTGGTCTTTGCGTTCGCAGTCCATGACCTTGTAAAGCACGGAACGCGGGGTCAGTTTGTTCCAGCGGAGCGAGACCTGCGGACGGATCAGATCGGTTTCCATCAGGGAATCGAGGATCAGTTCGGAAAGTTCGTTCCAGGCGCATTTGCGGTCAATGGTGTAACCGCCGATGACGAAATGGGATTCCGCGCCTTTGTCCCCGTTCGAGGTGCCGAAAGGAGTGTAGCCGTGGATCATCACGTAAAGTTCCTGCAGGAGTTCCTTCGCGTGTTCTTTTGTAAGCGTGCCGTCCGCGATCCCCTGCTGGTAGAGCGGATAAAGATACTGGTCGGGCCGCCCGATGCTGTCCGGCTGGAAAATGAAACAGAAATAGAGGCACTGGACCGCTTCCTCAAAATTGCGGGCAGGATGTTCGGGAACCTGAGAGATATTGGAAGCCATGCGCAGAAGGGCGGCTTTGCGGGCGGGATCGGTGCACGAAAAAGCCTGTTTCCGGCATTCGGCGGCATACTGCTGCGCCCGGCGGACGATCCCGCGGATCATGGCTTCCAGTCCGGCGAGGAAATTCAGCCTCGGGAGATCGGTCTCATAATTCCGGCGGGATTCGATGATCTCTCTGCGGAACCCTTCCAGCCCGAGGCGGATGACCTTGCCGAAATCGGCGTTGGAGTGCTGCCATTCGAACGTGCAGAGGTTTTCCTGCGGCTTGAAATAATATTTGGATGCTGTTTCCCGGAAAAACCGATGCCCGGTCCGGGGAAACAGATCGGCTTCCACGGAACCGTCGAAATGGATCATGCCGAGCAGTTCGTTGTCCTCCGTGAAGTAACAGGGCTGCGCTTCCATATATTCGGAAAGACGTTTGGCGATCCGCAGCGGATCGGCCAGTTTCAGGTCGAATTCATCGTATTCGACTTTGACGCACGGCGGAAATATTTCGCCCGCCCGGGCGGCTTTGACTAACCTCGCGATTCGTTCATTCATGATATCCGGATTCCTTTCGGTTGTTGTCTTGGTTATAATATAGCCAGGAATGACCGGAAAGGAATATCGGATTATGAAGAAAGCATATCATTTTCTGATATAGAGAGGTATGCGGTTGCCTTTCCGCAGTCCGGAAGGGGAGAGTCCGGAACATTGTTTGATGAACCGGGAGAAATTGAATTCGGAAGAAAAACCGAGCTCGGCGGCGATCTCCTTGACGCTTTTGACGGGATCGTTCAGTCTTTTCAGCGATTCGGCGAAGAGTTCCCGCGTCAGATATTGTTTCGGCGTGATATGGAACACCTCGCGGAAAGTCCGTGCGAAATGGGCGTCCGACCAGCCCTTTCTCGCCGCCATTTCCGGAACCCCCGGATGCGAGGCGAGATTTTTCCGGACATAGCGCAGGACATCTTCGAATTCCGCCATCCGGTGGAGATCCAGCGGCATCCGTTCGGGCCAGTAGCGCATGACTATTTTCATAGCCGCGCTTTCGGCACGGGCCAGCCTGCGCAGGGGATCGGGATCGGAAAAAACCGCTTTCAACTCCTTCAGCAGCGCGGGATCACGGAACATATACCGCTGGCGGATCCCGGAGAACAGATCGATCCCCGGCAGCAGTTCGTAAGTGAAATGGATGCAGCAGTGCCGGTTCTCGGGCGTGAAATGCAGAGTCAGCGGCGTATTGCAGGTGGTGAAGGAAATCAAGCCTTTTTCCAGCTCACAGTGCAGATCCTGTTCCGGCAGTTCCACCCAGGAAGGGTCTTCCGGATTGTCCTCCAGAACGAGGTTGATCATATTGAACGGAAGGTTCCAGCTTTTGGTATAGCCGATCTGTTCGACAAAAAGATCGACCAGCCGGAACGCCGGCTGGAAATTCACGCTGGTCCGAACCACGACAGGATCAGGTTTCATATAACGATCTCCCTTCAAGACGATACAGCAGGACTCAAAAGTTCCGGATAATTGCTTTTTAATTTACTGCGGAATGATCAATTTTCAAGCGGAGAATCCGGGAAAAACCTGATTCCTCAGACCTGGCATCCGATACCGGTCGGATGCTTTCTGCTTATCCCGTCTTTCGACTCGGGGATGCTGTGGTCGATCCGGAAGCTGTTTAATAATTTTCTTCTGTAGCAGTATATTTGCTACAGATTCCGAATTTATTTTCAAAATTATGAAAACGCACCGTTTTTTTATCTTGCAATCGGCTGAAAAATGTTTAAAATTACGAGCAGACCAAGAGATGAGGTGGTTATGATCCAGGGACGAAAGACCAAAACAGCGGAACTCGCCGAAAAGCTGAAGGAAAAACTTCTGACGGAAAGATTGCCGAAGGATTCCCCGGTTATGTCGGTCCGGGAACTGGCGGAACATTTCAATGTTTCCACCAACACAGCCGCCCGGATCCTGAATCTGCTGGTCAGCGAAGATTTCCTCTATCACAAGCCCCAAAGCGGAACCTTCATCAAAAACGATCCTCCGGTGATTCCCGTGATCGCCTACGCGGGGCCGCTGCCCGATCCGGAGAATACCGATCCGCTGGTATACGATGCTTCCTTCCGCCTGTTGAAACATTTCTCGGAACTCGGCATCGAACCGGTGCTGATCTCCTACTATGAACTCCGGCATCCCGGTCTCGCAGCCCAGAAACTCAGGAAAACCAACGGCCTGCTGATCCATGCATCTTTCTTTGACGAGTTCACATGGAAATCACTCCGGGATTTTTCCGGCGGAATTGTGGTTTTCGGTAAGACTTATTTTGACAACCAGATCCCGTACAGCCAGGTATTTCCCGATTTTACCAGTCCCCTGCTGGAATTCAACCGTTTCAGGCGTTTCGATTCCTACGACCGGATCCTCATAGTCCAGGCAGACCATTTCAATTCATTGACTTGTGCCGGGACGGTCCGGAATGTATTGAAATTCCTGAAAGTCCCGGACCGTAAAATCGAAGAGATCCAGTTTGGCACCATCGGTCGGATCAATGCCTATATGAAGGCAAACCGGTATTTTTCGCAGCATGGAGAATTGCCGGACCATACTTTGATCGTCAGCATGAGCGAATATTTTTCCAAAGCTGTCCGGGAAGTCTTTTCCAAGTCCGGAAAAATGCCGGACATCCTCAGCATTGACAATTTGGAAGACTACGAGAACGAATTTGAAGGCACTCCATATTTTACCTCAATCGACTGGCAGATGGGCCTGATGGCCTGCCGGGCTCTGGATCTGCTGTGCGATCAGCTGCATCACCCCGGCGGAGAACAAACCATAATCCGGATCCCGGCGAAACTGGTCATCCGCGAAAGCGTGACGGGAAAATCCCCGCCGAACCGGAACAGAAAATAAGATCAAACCAAAATCAAATAAATAGAAAGGTCAAGCATCATGCAAAAGTGCAAAACCGAATTCAACCCCTCCTCTCTCCTCTCTCATTTCTCATACCTGAAGCGTAAAACGGCGAACCGTTTTACACTGATAGAACTCCTCGTCGTGATTGCAATCATTGCCATCCTTGCCGGGATGCTGCTGCCCGCGCTTAACAATGCGAAAAAGAAAGCGCAGGCCCTTTCCTGCCTGAACAACCTGAAAGAATACATGCGGTACCATCACTCCTATATGGATGAATACAATGGATATCTGGTGGGGATGATCGACGACGGAAGGGGATCCTACCTCGTATTCGAAGAGCTGGGATATACCACGACCAAACAGCGCCGTCTTTTCAAATGCCAGAGCACCGCGGATTACAATAAAGGAAGCGAATATTATGGATACGGCATCAAAGGCAAAGTCAGCGGGGCCAATTCGAATGATAAATTGAAAATCGTGAAAAACCGGTATTTTACGGTTGCGAAGAAAAATTATAATACTCCGTATATTATCACCAAGTATATCAGGGAACCCTCCAAATATTTTCAGAACGGAGATTCCAGAAATGCAGCTTGGACCATACAGGAACATGGGACTTATACAGTTGGTGTGACGGACAGCCGCGCCAGATTTGCTTTGGTCCACAGCAAAAGAGTCAATGTCAATTTCCTTGACGGGCATTGCGCGCCATTGAATCAGGCGGAGTTTTTTGATTCCATGCTCCATGATTGGCCCAGTGACGGAAGCAGCGGAGTCAATGTTTCCATCAATACCGGAAAGAATGTATTTGCTCAAAGCGGCTGGCAGCTGTACCGCGGAAGATAATATCACGGGGTATCACTATGATAAAAATCAAAACTGTATTTTCATATTTTGCGGCATTCTTCATGATTTCGACGCTCAGCGCTCAGAATCTGGTCAAAAATGCCGATTTCAATCTTTACCCGGACAAAGTTGGACCGGAATTCCGCACCAACGGCGGGAAAGCCGAACTCCATACCGAAGATCTGACCTGGAACCGCTGCGGAAAACTCATCATCGACAAGATCCGGAAATCCGGACAATATGACGCCTTCGGCTGTGCCTGCTGGATCGGCGGATCATTTTCCGACAATAAGAAACCCGGCGGTTTCCCCTGCAAGCCCGGCACGACTTATGATTTTTCCATCGATATCAAAGGAACTGCCCATTCGGCTGGAATTTCATTTACCCAGTGGAACGCAGGACAGACGCTATGGCACGGGAAAAGTTTTCCGACCTCCGTCGGAGGCATCAAAATCCAGGATCAGTGGACTCATTACAAGGGGAGTTTCACGACCCGACCGGGTGCGGTCCATGCCTGTTTGTCTCTGAATCTCTGGGGCAATTCCAAATATGGCCCGCTGAAATCCAAAGCCGGGGATTATGTTCTGTTCGACAATATCGTCATTCAGGAGCGGAAACGTCCTGATATTTCTCCCTCAGCCCCGAAAAAAGCAGCCGCCAAACTGATGAAGATCATTTCTGCCGACGGAACGGTGTATAATGATTTCCATATCTACAAGAAAACGGATGCATCTGCCGCGGCAACGGAGTTCAAAGTATCCATGGATCAGGAGAATTTCATTGTCACTTTTACCTGTCATGAACCTTTGAAAATCACCCCGGCATCCTCAGCGCAAAAACTCTGGAGCGGAGATGTTTTCGAAGTCTTTTTCGGACCGGGCAGTAACGACCGGCGGCATACCCAGCTGGCGGTTTCCGCAAACGGATTGAAATTTACCAGTATCGGTCAGGGGTTCAAAGAGCTTCCGTGGGTGGCAAAGACCAAAATCGATAACGGGAAATGGAGCGGAGAACTCCGCATTCCTTTCAAGTCGCTCGGCTGGAAAAAACCGTCCGCAGGACAGCTGATCCCGTTCAATGCGGGCCGTTACCGTGCCGGCGCCAAGGAGTTGATCTGCTGGGGAAATGCAGTCGAAGGTTTTGCCGATCTGGCGAACAGCGGGAAACTTTATTGCGGCGCGTTCCCCAAAGGGATGACACGGGTGGCTTTCGAAGCGGAAGAAGCCCGTAAAGCGGTCGCCGCCGTTCAGGCGAAACTCGACTCGGTCCGCAATGCTAAAATTCTGGCCGCCCCGGTCGGCATTACCGATGATTTTTCCCTGCCGTATCTGCCGGATGCGCTCTTCGATCCGGTTTCAAAAATCGAACTCCGTGCCGCAGTCAACGAAATCAAACCGCTGCCGCTGGCGTTGATGAACAATACCGATCAAGTCTGTTCCTACCGGATCTCCGTTGAGATCCCCAAGGCGAAAGCCCCGGTTTGGCACAACGGCAAACTCTTCCCCGGAGTCACTTACCGGCAGGGGATCCGTTTTCGCGACAATGAACAGGGAACTTCGGCGATTTTCGATCCTCTTGTCGAACTTGGCCCCGCCCGAATTGTGACTGCCGGACCTGGGGAGGCAATATTGCTCTGGTTCGATTTTGATACAGCCAAACTGAAGCCAGGTGTATACGAGGGCAGGATCCGTATCGTCACGCTGAATGGAAAAGGTCATTTTACCAAACGGGGGGCAGGTTACGGGAAACTGAACTATGACGGGGATATGAAGGACATTCCAATCAAGCTGACGGTGAATGATTTTGAACTTTCCAAAGACCCGGTCATTCCCGCCGATTTCTTTTCCAATGCGCCTGACGGGAGTGTCATCAAACTGCAGTCCGAGGCCGGACAGCGTATCTTCGGCATCAATCCGTGGTCTTTGAAATATCCGATCCGGGACGGGAAAATGGTTCCGGAAGCCCCGGTGGCGGAAAAGCAGATCGAATTCGTCAAGAGCAAGGGGTTCAATCGGTTTTTCATCGGTTTCAGCTGCAAAAATGTATTCCGCCAGCAGTATGGCAAAAAGAATGCTTCCCGCTGGGGCGAATGGATCAGGACAACGGGACAGCTGATGAAAAAACATGATATCCTGCCGGGAAATTGTTTTTTGGAAATTTACGACGAACCCGACCCCAGGATCCTTCCGGAAATTCTTGAAACGCTTCGGGAAGCGCGCGAGGCGAATCCCGGGTTCAAATTGAGCATAACGCTGGGGGCGCATATCATGTCTCCCGAAGACATGGGAAAAATGGCGCCGTTCGTGGATGACTGGACTTTATGGTCCTACGGCTATTTTTCCCGGCCCGGGCATCTTGCTTTCATCGCCAAAGAGAAAAAACGGGGAGTGACCTTTGGTCATTATACCTGTTCCACCGGCATCCGCGCATCGCTGGCCCGGGAATTCCGGCGCAATGCGTGGTTCGGTGAATATCATCAACTGCAGAGCAATGCCATGTTTGTCGCTTTCAGCGGTTTGGTCAACTGCGCATGGAAAGGCCTTCCGGAAGGATCTTTGATCTACTATGCAGGGGAAAATGACACTGCCCAGCCGTCGGTCCGTTATATGGCGGTCCGCCAGGGAATGACCGATGTGAAATATCTTCAGAAACTGCGGGAAGTCGGCAAAGATTCGCCGGAGGTACGGGCGTTTCTGAAGACGGCGGCGAAACGGGTTGTGGTCGATTTTGCCCACGATGCATCCATGCCGGACCGGGTCCGCGAAGAAGCAGCAGCGCTGATCCTGAAACTGCAGGAGCAAAACGGAAAATGAAAATCAGGATCTGACCGGGGACGTTTCACACGCCTTCGCGGTTCGGATCCCAGATGTATTTGTGGATCTGCAGGTTCAGTCTGGCTTTGGCGTGGTCGCGGAGCATCCACTGCACCAGATCGGCACCATTCAGTGCTCCGTAAACCGGACTGAACAGGATATGCGGAGTCTGTTCCGCCAGATGATACTGTTCGATTTTTTCCAGCGCGAACCGGTAATCGGCTTCATCGGACAGAACGAATTTCACTTCGTCGATGCGGCGCAGGGATGAGAAATTCGGCAGGAACATTTTTTCGTTTTCGCCGCTGGAAGGTGTTTTCCAGTCCACGATCCGGATCACTTCCGGGGGCAGGGGCGAGAGGTCGCACGAGCCGTTGGTTTCGATCATGACCGTGTGTCCGCGCCGGATCAGCTGAGCGGCGAGTTCGCAGACGCCGGGCGTCTGCAGCATGGGTTCGCCGCCGGTGATCTCCACCAGATCCAGACCGGAACTGGCGGCTCGTTCGACTAAATCTTCCACACTGATTTCGCGGCTGTTCTGCAAGGTCTGCGCACGCTTCGTGTCGCAGTAGGAACAGCGGAGGTTGCATTGTGCCAGACGGATGAAAAAACAGGGAATGCCCGCGCGGGTGGATTCCCCCTGAATGCTGGCGAAAGTCTCGTATATTTTGAGCTTCATAGGCCTTCCTTTTCCCTGACCGCCCGGGACGGCGCATCGAATGAAGCATTGGTGACGACTTCCCAGAAGACCAGACCTTTTTTCAGTTTATAGACCAGACCGCGGAGCTGACCGCCGTCATAACGGATGGCAGTATCGAACACCCAGACCTCGCTGTCGGTGACCGGCAGGACGATCCCTGCGTAATAATAGAAGGCTCCCTTTGCGCAAGAGCGGTAACGGTCTTTTTCGAATTTGATTGGAAGCCCCGGGTATTCTTCGGTGGGATCGAGCTCGGGAAGCCGGGCGCGGGGACGGAGATGATCGTGAAATTTTTCATCGGCGCCGTTGAGCGGAAAACAGAAACGGTAACGCTCGGTCAGCCGGACTTTTTCCGGCAGCAGTTCCTGAAACAGTTTTTTCACTACCGCGTAGGATATGGAATTGCAGTCCGAGGCGGATAAGCGGAGCAGAGCCGGCTGGGTGAGGGGGATCCGTTCGGAAGAGAGATGGATGTCCGCAACTTTGTTTTCTTCATCGGTTTCGAATTCGGCGCGGGTATCCCAGGCGGTTTTTCCGTCATACGCCACGCGCAGCGGCAGGAAAGAATAGACGAACCGGCGGTGACCGCGGGGCAGGGGAATGATTTTTTTGAGACGGAAATCGGCGGTCAGAAGACGGCCTTTCGGACGGATCAGCCGGAAGCGGTCTTCGCGCCAGGACTGTTCGGGCGCGGGATAGCGGCTGATGTCTTCCCAGCGGATCGTTTCCCGCTTGATCCGGTCCATGATCATGAGGTGCAGCTCCCGGTCGGTTTTCGAGTCGGGGACCAGTGCTTTTTCCTGCGGCGAAGCAGACATGCCTGCGGGGGCGGGTTCCTGGTTCCGCGGCTCGATTTTAATGCAGCCGGTCAGGATCAGGAACAGTACGGCAAGCAGAACCGCAGGTATGGTTTTCTGTTTCATGAACGAACTCCATTGGGGTTGGTATAAGATACCACGTAAATGGAAAAAAGCAAATCTGAAGCGAAATAGAAGAGCGCATTGCTTCGTGAACAGACCTGCTGACGCAGCATGAGAGTTGCACCGGCGAACGGTGGGGAATAGGTGTAATGGGTTTACTGGGTGTAATGGGAACGCCCGGTGCTGCCGGGCTCCGGGCAACGAGATCGCAAGGGCAAAGTTACCGGATCGGGAGTCCGACATCACGTGCAGTGCGCGTTCTCACCAATCTTGCCTATTACACCCATGATACCCACGTTCGCGTTCTCTGACACGGCTGACCGATCATGGTAAATGTTTTTTCCCGGAAAAAACGGTTTCCGGGATTGCATTTTTCCGGATTGCAGGTACATTGACAATGCGTAAATACAACCTTAAAACCAAGATGAAAGAATAAAAGGTCAAGATGGATTTTACAGCGTTTTATCAAGTTCCTGCAGTGTACGAAGCGGAAGGATTTCAGAGTGCGGTTCCGGGCATCAAGTCGGTGTTTCTGGCTGGTCCGCAATATCAGGGGAAGGAAACCCGCGTGTTTGCATGGTATGGAGTGCCGGAATCCGGCTCGTCCGATGCAAAACTGCCGGGGATCGTGCTGGTGCACGGGGGGTTGGGAACGGCGTATTCCGAATGGGTGAAACTGTGGAACGACCGCGGCTATGCGGCGATCGCGATCGACATGTTCAGCGGCCTGCCGGCCAGAGACGGTTCTTTCTGCAGCAAAAATCCGCCGGAACGATATGAATTTTCCGGACCCGATCCGGCAAACAAATACGGGGACGTCGACCTGGCGCCGGAAGAGCAATGGCCGTATCATGCCGCGGCGGCGATCATTTCCGCCGGGAGTTTTCTGGCATCTCTGCCGAACGTCGATCCCCATAAGATCGGCCTGACCGGGATCTCCTGGGGCGGCTATGCGGTCGCGCTGGCGGCCGGATACGATGACCGGTTCCGTTTCGTGATGCCCGTTTACGGCTGCGGCGGATTCGATACCGGGCTCAAGCTGGTGCCGGAAGACACGTCCGCGAAGAAAGTGAAAAAATTCGCCTCCCTGTGGGACCCGAACAATACGCTCGCCCGGGCCAAAATGCCGATCCTGTGGGTCAACGGCGCGAACGATTTCGCTTTCGATGTCTGCAACTGGAACCGGTCTTCCGGACTTTCCCTCCGTTCTTTCCGGGCGCTGCGTCCGACGATGACCCACGGACAGCATGACGGAATGATGCCGCCGGAACTGGAACCGTTTGCCGCGGCCGTGCTGGCCGGCAGGGAATTCCCGGGATTCAGCAAAGTCCTTTACAACGAAGCGACCAACCAGCTCGGCGGGAAATGGCATTCCGAGGTGAAGATCACCGGCGCGGAAATCGCCTGGACCCGGGCGTCCGGATGCTGGAACGATTGTCTGTTCCGCGTCATGCCGGCGAAACTGAAATATGAAAATGAAACGGTGACCGGCGATCTGCCGTCCGACTGGACTGCTGCATATCTCATTCTGGAAGACGAAGCCGGACTGGTTTATACCTCGAAAGTTTTTTTCAACGAATAACGGAGAAATGAGATGGATTTCCTGCTGCTGACCAGCGCCAAAAATCCGAAGATCAAGCATGCGTGTTCCCTGCGTGAACGACGGGAACGGGACCGGGAAGGCGTGACGCTCCTGGAGGGCTACCGCGAATTGTCCCGCGCCCGTCTGCTCGGCATTCCGATCCGGGAATGTTTTTTCGCTCCGGAATTGTTTCTGGGAGAAAACGAATACCCGCTGCTGGAGGATCTGAAACAGTCCGGCACGGAAGTCTGGCAGACCACGCCGGAGATCCTGACCAAACTGGCTTACCGCGACCGTCCGGAAGGTCTGATCGCAATCGCGGCGATGCAGAAAAAGGGTCTGGAATCCATTCCGGTGAAACCCAACGGACTGTATCTGGTGGCGGAAACCATCGAAAAACCGGGCAATCTGGGGTCGATCCTGCGCAGTGCGGACGCGGTCAATGCTACCGGCGTGATCGTGTGCAACCGGCAGACCGACATTTTCAATCCGAACGTGATCCGGGCGAGCACCGGGGCGATTTTTTCGGTGCCGCTGGCGGAGACCAGTTCCGAGGAAGCTGTGGCCTGGCTGCGGGCGAACGGCATCAAGTCGCTGGCCGCCACTCCGCATACCGACAAGATCTACACGGAAACGGATATGACCGGGCCGATCGCGATCGTGGTCGGTGCGGAACAGTATGGTCTGTCGGATTACTGGATGAAGGAAGCGGATCTGCAGGTGGTGATCCCGATGCTGGGGAAAATGGATTCGCTCAATGTGGCGACCGCCGCCACACTGCTGCTGTATGAAGCTGCGCGTCAGCGCAATTGGAAATCCTGAGAAGCAATTTCGAAACATCGGGGAGGCTGGTTATGAACAGATGGAGAATCGCCGCGGGGCTGGTGTTGAGTTTTCTGCTGCTGGTCCCGGCTGTGTCCGAAGGGAAAAAGAAAAAAACAACTTCCGACCCGGATTCCAGGGAAGAAGGCCGCACCAGACACCGGGCGGTGCAGGAGACCATGGATCTGAGCGGTTACGGGACGATTGACGAGATCAAGCGGATCAGTCTGCAGAACGAGCTCAAGCGGATGATCCAGCAGCATAATGAGCGTCAGAAAGACCGGAAAACCAAAATCAAAACGTATCAGTACAGCAATGTGCCCGATTCGAAAAACTCCAAATTCAGAGTTGAGAATTTCAATTATCTGGATATCAGCAGTTACGGTTTCATCACGGAAGTCGACCAGCAGCAGCTGGAAAAACGGCTTAATGAATTGATCGAGCAGCATAATCTGTATTCGACGGGCCAATTGAAACGCCCGGGCTCGGTCCGTTACCGGGTTCGGTAAGGTCCGATTCTGTATCGCGACCCGTTATTCCGGTTTCCGGAAAGCACCCAGCGAGAAAATCAGGATGAGCAAAATCACTGCAATCAGAATGGTCCATTGCAGACCGGAGCTGGATAGCGTAGTTTTCTCGGCGGGATTGTTCTGCGGTTTCATTTTAAATCCGCGGACGGGCTTTTGGAGCGAGGGCGCCGGTGAAGATGCTGTCTGATCTTTTTCGCGGACTTCCGACGGTCTGACCGGCTCGACGATCCGTTTCCCGAATCCGCTGCGGGCCCGCTGCAGTTTTTCCTGCCGGTCGCGGATCAGTTTATCCAGACTGGCGCCGCCGGCTTTTTCCACTGCCGCGCGGAATTTCATGGACATCTCGGGCGACATCACGCCGGGCAGGGAGATGAGGTTGAGCACCATCTGATTGAGCAGGGGATTGTTGCAGGTATGGTCGCAGCAGGCCACGCCCTGACGGATCACGCTGGCGGCATATTCCGCGGCCAGATCCTGACGGATCTTCATCGGGGCATCCCAGTAATTTTTCCGGACCGCTTCGAGCATCCGTGCGGTCATGGACTGGTAAGCCCATTCATTCTGTCCGGCAAAGAATTTTTTCAAATCGAGCTGGTAACGGTCCCGGACATAGATTTCATAAAGGGAAGACCAGTCCGAGGCGGAGATATTATCCGGCGTGACCGCCTGCCAGCCCCAGAAATTGTCGGTGATGCGCGACAATGTCTTGCCTCCCGCATAATTTTCTCTGACCATCGACCGGATCCATTCGGGATTGAACAGTCTGGAATCCAGTTCGGCGGCGAGGAAGTTTTTCAATGAACCGACCGAGCCTGCTTTCGGATCGCGCAGATCGGCGATATAGGCGTTCGGGGATTTTCCCGAAAGCTTTCCCGCTGCGAGGGAAAGTCCGCCCAGATACTGATACATTTCATCGATATCGGTGACGCCGTAGACATTGCTGGAACGGGACTGCAGGACGGTTTCCACGCGTTTGAGCTGTCCGGCGAGGGCGGCGGAATCGACCGTGAAATTGCCCTGTCCGTCCAAGGTATGCGACATGCTGCGGAGATAGACTTCGGCCAGATCTTCGGATTTTTCCCAGCTGCCGGAAGCACCGGCGAGTTTATTCACGCGGGTGCCGTAGGTGCCGGGCTTCGGAAAGAAAATGCCGGGCTTGTCACCTTGGATAAAGTTTTCCGCATCGGTGAGCTTCGCGGCCTGACGGCGGGCGGAATCCAGCAGACGGAGCAGACTGCCGAATTGGTCGCGGTAGGCGCCGGAAGTGGTAATGACCACTTCGATACGGGGACGCTTGAGCTGACTGCCGGGAACCGGAACCACACCGGCAATCCGGCCGGAACGGTCATAACGGAGCGTCATGCCCATGAGTGCGAGTGCCATGGCTTCGTTCACCCCGTCCGTGCGGACGCTTTCACCGGCCCAGAGCAGAACTGCAGCAGAGCGGGGCAGGGCGCCTTTTTTACGCATTTCCGAAGCGAGCAGTTTTTCCGCCAGGACGGCGCCTTTTTTCATGGCTGCCGGTGAAGGGACTTTATCGGGATCGAACGAGTAGAAATTGCGTCCGGCGGGCAGCATTTTCGGATTGCGCACCGGATCGCCGGAAGGGCCGGGCTGGATGAAGCCGCCGTTCAACGCATGAAGCAGGGCGGACAATTCATCTTTGCCGGCATTTTTCAAATGCTGTTCGATCGCAGTGCGTTCTTTTTCCGGCAGCAGAGACCGCATGGCTGTGATTTCCGCTGCCGTCGGGGATTCGCCGAACGCATGCAGTCCGAACGGCGCGGGAGCCGTGCGTTTTTCCGTGTATTCGGCAACTTGTCCGAACCAGTCCTTCCGGGTGAAATCGAGTTTCAGACGTTCGGTCAGCCGATGCTGATCCAGAAAATCGCGGAGCTGTTTTTCCCGTCCGGGACGGACCGAGGGCGGGGCGGACTGGCATTCGGCAACCAGTTCATTCAGCCGGGGCAGGAAATCTTCGCCGGGAGAGGTTTTCAGCAGTGGTGTGAGATGGGCGATCATGACCGCACGGGCACGGCGCTTGGCGATGATCCCTTCTCCGATGCCGTCGGAAATATACGGATAGATTTCCGGGATATCACCGCGGACGACTTCCGGCGCATCGGCGGCATCCAGTCCGAGCTGTTTGCCGGGCAGCCATTCGCTGGAACCGTGACGGCCGAGATGGATCATCGCGTCGGCGCGGAATTCATGTCTGAGCCAGAGATAAACCGCCAGATACTGATGCGGCGGCGCGAGCGTGGAAGAGTGGAGCAGCTTGTGCGGATCGTCCAGCCAGCCGCGCAGCGGTTCCGGCAGGATGACCAGATTGCCTCTTTTGAGCATCGGCAGAATGAAATTGCCGTTGGCGAACATGATTTTCGCATCCCGCGGGATACCCCATTCGGCAATCACTTTCTGCCGCAGTGGTTCCGGCAGGGCGTCAAACCATTTTTCGTAAGTCTTGAGCGGGAGCAGGACCGGTTCGCCGGCGTTGATCAGCGAGTCCAGTTCGCCGGGCGCCCAGGAACCGATATTCCGCGCGGTGCGGATCAGTTCGGCTGTCAGCTGCGCTTCATTGAGTTTTTCCAGTCCGCCGACCTGATAAGACGCCCCGGCCAGGGCGCCGATGATCCGGACCAGACTGCGCGGCACATTCAGATAGCTGGCGCCGATATTCTGCTTGCCGCCCGAAGCGTTGTAAATGAAAACGGCGATCCGTTTTTCCGCATTGGTTTTACGGCGGAGTTCCGTCCATTTTTTCAGTCTGGAGACGGTTTGCCGAATGGCGGCGGGAAAGGATTCCGCCACCTGTATTTTCCGTCCGTCCGGGGTGGTTCGCGGCCGGGTCCCGAAGAGCAGGGAAGGTTCGATCATGCCGGAAATTTCCGGTGCTATGAAGGCGAACGCCACCGAAAAATTATTCATGCCGAGCGGGGATTTTTCCCATTCCGGGGTGGTCTGCCGATAGAGACGGAGTGCGTTGAAAACCGGACGGTCCAGATCTTTCAGCGCCAGGCGGAGTTCTTCGCCGAGCGAGGTTTTGAATTTGAACGACAGCGCCAGAACGGCATCCGCATAGGAACGGCCGTCCGGATCGAGCAGCAGCAGACGGATCACCTTGACCTCATCGCCGTAGACCAGCAGGGCGTTGAGTCCCTGTCTTTCGCATTCATCCGTCACCTGCTTGAACAAAGCCAGCTCGCGGCGGTTGATGCTGGCGGAATGGACGGCAAAGGCGATCGTGGGACGATCGGAGCGGAAACGTTTCGACTGGTTCCGGAATTCCGGGATGGAGCCGTAGACCTGACGGATATCCGGATGGGTGACGCCGATCGGCGGCAAGTTCGAAGGCGGTTCGAATTTCACCTGTTGGTCCAGTTCGCGGTTGACGACCCAATAGACCATATTGCGGAAATTGTCGGGACGGCTGTTGGCCCGATAGGCTTTGATCTCGGGCGGTTCTTTGGCGGCAATGCCTTTTTTCAGCAGACGCGAAGACAGCGCGTAAAGACGGGTGCGGGCGGCGTTGAAATTCGCTTCCGTGATACGCCGGACATCGCGTCCGCGGGCGTTCACGATGAGGATATCGGCTTCCTTCACCGCCCGGCTGATCTCGGAATCAGGATCGACCTGGGTGCAATAGTAGCGGAAACGGATCTTTTCGGGGAGTTTCAGCCGTTTGAAAGCGGCGGCAAAAAGATCCGAATCGGAGGCCGAACCGACGAAAACCACATTTTCCGCTGCCAGCAGGAGCGGGAAGAGAAGGATCCAGATCAGCAACGGCCGGAGACGCATGGTATCACTCTTCCGGCACATAGATCATGGAGCCGTCTTCGAGGCGGTAAGCGGTGCCGAGCCGGGTGCCCCGGCCGGCGGCTTCTTCGCGCGTCATTTTGACCGCCTGGATTTTCCGGCCTTGCTTCCGGATGATCGTCAGCTCGTTCCGGTCGTTCTTTTTGACGATGGTCATGCGGCTGTCTTTGGAGAAGATCTCCCGGGCATCGAAAACCGTCATGAGCGCCAGCAGGAGCGCGGCAATAAAAACCACGGCAGTATCGAACAGATTGACCACGCCGGTCATCGGGTCGGGGGACGTCTGCTCCTGACGCCAGTCATGAACGCTGCGCATGAATCTCATGATAACGTTTCTCCGTCCGGTATTCCATTTCCCGGATATCATTTTCGGTGAACCTGCGGCGCAGGGTATAAATCAGAAACGAAAGACTGCCGATCAGGAGTCCGACGACCGTGGTGGTGTAAGCCAGCACCAGTTCGGAGGTCATGACGGAAAAATCTCCCTGACCGAGGCCGGCCAAAGCGGTCCCCATCGGAACGAGTGTGCCGATCAGCCCGAGCGCGGGGCCGATTCGGGTGACGATCATGAATTTATCCAGTTTCGCCTGCTGTTCCAAGATCCGTTTCCGCAGCAGATTCTGGATATCTTCTTCGGCGGGGTTTTGTCCGAGCAGAGTTTCGAGCTCGTCCAGGTATCTGCGTACCGGTTGAGATACGGTGTCGGAATGTCTTTTCCGTTCCAGCCGGAAAGCGAAAAAACGGCCGCATTCGTAAAAGATCCAGACCGACAGTCCGGCGAGCAGCAGAAGCACGGGGTATAAAATGCAGCTGGATAAAATATAAATATACGTTTTGATTCCGGCGAAAAAATCCATGATTCAACTCCTTTTTGCCTGAATTCTGTCAACAAGAAATCCGATGATCAGGGCGCATCCGGCGATTGCCGGGACAGCCAGATAAGATCCGGTGAAAAGTTTTTCATTGGCTGATGACCTCGCGGCGGCATATAATTTTCCAGCCTCCTGAAAATGCGGGGCGATCAGCAGGATCAGAATGAAATAAAGCGCGATGAGGATCATCATCCTGCCGGTCAGCACCAATGGCCGGATCCTGCTCAATTTTCCCAGCAGAGCCAGCAGACCGAGGAAAAGCAGATTGAAGATCAGGAAGACCAGCGGGAGACACCAGCGGAGGCGCGGGGCAGAATCGGGAAACAGCATCAGCGCAAAGGCACAGACCAGAAAAATCGCGGATGCACAAACCGGACAGGGCACGGTGAGCAGGAGCCAGCCGTGGGAATCCATCCGGTCGGGGTGACCGCAATCCTGCCGGACCAGCAGCCGGGTACCCCACCAGATCAGCCCTGCGCACAGGAGCAGATGCACCAGAACACCGTTTTTCAGAAAAGCCGCCGCATCGGTCACCCGGAAGAAATCCACCTGCCGCAGCAATTCGAATCCGAGCAGGAACAGCAATGCGTACGCGCACTGCATCAGGATCAGGACGACGGTTTTCCGAACCCTGCTTCCGGACAGGGAAAAATAGTAATAATTGCCGACTGCGGTCTTCAAGGCAAATATCCCCAAAGCGCAGAGCAGCCCCAGTGCGATTCCCATCATTTCCGGAGAGGACATCCGGTTCTCCATTATTTTATTTATTACGATTCCGATTTTTGTAATAATATACACAAAAAACGGGAAAAATCAATCATGGAATCTTGTTTTTCGGGGAAACCGGAACAGAATCCCGTTTTCATTGTGTTTTCTGCAGGTCGGTGATTTGATTTTTGCTCAGCGGTATGCTATAGTATGGCCGAATTCGAATGATGAAGAGCAGGAACTCTGTTATGAAAATCAAATGTCCCTATTGCGGGAAAACCATCGAGATACCGGAATCTCCGAAGGTGCAGCACAATATCACCTGTTCGTATTGCGGCAAACCCTTTTTTGCGGCGGGCGAACTTGCTTTCCGTTATGCGAAAAGACTGGACCTGTTCCGCGGCTCCAGGGAAAAGAAGGTAGCCTGCCCGTATTGCGGACAGCATTTCACCTTCGATTTTCAGCCATTGAACAATATGCTGGGATGCCAGATGTGTCTGAAGGTGTTTGCCCTGCCTCCATCCGAACCTCCGCCGGAAGTGCTTCCGTCGACCGAAACGATGGTGATTCCTGTGGCGTCATTCAGAAAACCGCCTGCCAATTCTGTTTTTACGGCTCATGCCCGTCAGAAGGAAGAAAACTCTTCCTCATCGAACAAAGAAAAAAGGGGTGACTGGCTGAACGACCCGATCCCCGTGCCGCCCCGGCGCGGCCGGCGCTGAGAATTTGATTCTTTTTTTCGATTTTTGCATCCTGCCGGCTTGAAGATTCCGGAAAACGGTGTATTTTTTCCGCAGGAAAACTTAATTTGTCAGGAGAATTTCAAATGGCTGAAATCAAGACCCGTTCCGAACTGGATCCCGCATTGACCTGGGATCTTACCCCGATGTATGCCGATGATGAAGCTTGGGAAAAAGAGTATTCCGAGCTGGATTCCCGGCTGCAGAAATTTCTGGAATTCCGCGGCCATCTGGCCGATTCGCCGGCTGTGCTGAAGCAGGCTTTCGAGGCGGATGACGCATTGTCACTGTCGATCGAACGGCTGTATGTGTATTCCCATCTGAAAGCGGATGAAGACACGGGCAATTCGGTCAACCAGTCGCGTCATGACCGGATCTCCGCCCGGAGTGCGGAAATCTCCGGCGAATGCGCCTGGTTCCAGCCCGAACTGCTGGCCATGGACGAATCGAAGTTCAACGCATATCTGAACGATGAGACCCTGGCGTTCTACCGCCGGACGCTGACGGAGATCGGGGAGGAACGCAAGCATACGCTTTCCGCGGCGGAGGAACGGATCCTTTCCCTTTCGTCCGATGTGCTCGGCACGCCGCATAAGGCGTTTTCCCTGCTGAACGACGCCGATTTGCGTTTTCCAGTGATCGAAGATGAAAAAGGCGAAAAAACCGAAGTCACGCACGGCAATTACATCAAACTGCTGGAATCTCCGGCGCGTCCGGTGCGCAAGGCTGCTTTCGAAGCGGTTTACGACACGTATGCCGGCATGAAAAACACGCTGGCGGCCCTGCTGGACGGCGAGGTGAAGATCCATGTGCTGGATGCCCAGCTGCGGTCCTTCCCTTCGGCGATCGAAAGTTCGCTGTTCGGCGACAAGGTGCCGGTTTCCGTGTATGAAAACCTGATCGGATCCATTCACCGCAATCTGCCGCTGATCTACCGGTATTTCTCGCTCCGGGCGAAAGTCCTCAAGCTGGACAAACTGGATATGTATGACATCCATACGCCGCTGCTGCCGGAATGCCGGGTGGAAGTCTCCTGGGAGGAAGCGGTGAAACAGGTCTGCGATTCCCTGCAGGTGCTCGGTCCGGAATATCATTCCGCCATCGGCCAGGCCTTCGAGAACCGGTGGATCGATGTGCCCGAATGCCGCGGCAAACGTTCCGGCGCGTATTCGAGCGGCTGTTTCGGTTCGCCGCCGTATATGCTGCTGAATTTTGCCGGCACGCTGGACAGCATGTTCACGCTGGCGCACGAGCTCGGACATTCGATGCATTCGTATTTTTCCGATCATAATCAGCCGTATCATTATGCCGGCTACCGGATCTTCGTGGCGGAAGTCGCTTCGACCACCAATGAACTGCTGCTGCTCAACTCCCTGCTGAAGCAGACCTCCGATCCCAAAATCAGGGCGTTTCTGCTGAATCATCTGGCCGACGAGTTCCGGGGAACCGTGTTCCGGCAGACCATGTTCGCCGAATTCGAGCGGGATATCCATGCCTTGTCGGAGGAAGGCACGCCGCTGACCGCCGATCTGCTGTGCGACCGCTATTACACGCTCAACGCTCTATATCACGGCGATGCGGTGCAGGGGGATGACAGGATCCGCTTCGAATGGGCGCGCATTCCGCATTTCTATTATGATTTCTACGTTTACAAATATGCTACCGGCTTTTCCGCCGCGGCGGCATTGTCCCGCAAGATCCTGGCCGGAGAAACGGAACCTTACATGCGGTTCCTGAAAGCCGGAGGTTCGCGCGATGTGCTGGACATCATGAAAGACGCCGGGGTGGATTTCCTGAACGGCGATCCGGTCGGCGATGCGCTGAAACTCTTCGACGATACCGTGACCCAGCTGGAAAAAGCTCTGTTATAATAAACAAACACCAAAGAAAGGTTGAAAATGTTAGCCAGAATGCTTCGAATCGGACTGGTCTTGTGTCTCGGGACCGGTGTTCTCTCAGCGAAAGAATTGAAAGTGCTGATGATCGGAAACAGCTTTTCGATCTGTGTAGGGACCCACCTTCCCCAAATCGTGAAATCCGTCCCCGGCCACAAACTGGAACTGACCAGCGCCTATATCGGCGGCTGTACTTTTGATAAGCACAGCGACAACCTGAAAAAGGCCGAAAAGGATCCGGAATTCAAGCCTTATGTGATCACGGTCTGGACTTCCCCGCCGCCGAAGAGGATCAAAAACAGCAAAGGCAATGTGAATACCCTGCTGAAGAACAATCAGTATGACATCATCACCATCCAGCAGGGAAGTCCGAAAAGCTGGGATTACAAGACCTATGAGCCGTTTGCGGATGAACTGATCGCGTATATCCGGAAATATCAGCCGAAAGCGGAGATCGTGATCCAGCAGACCTGGGCTTACCGGTCGGACAGTCCGCGTCTT
>JAZUCR010000234.1:0-4241 GCA_045639225.1 Victivallales bacterium | reverse complement strand
CTTTCCGTCCTGCTGGAAAACAAACCCGGCGCCCTGAAAGATATCTGTCGGCTGCTGGCGGACAACAAGATCGACATTTCCACGCTTTCCGTCGCGGATACCAAGGATTTCGGCATCCTGCGCCTGATCGTGAAGGAATGGGAACGCGCGCAGCAGGTCCTGCTGAAAAACGGTTTGGCCGTCACGGTGACCGGCGTGGTCGCGGTCGAAGTCGATGACCAGCCCGGCGGCATGTGTCGGATTCTGGACACGCTGGACAAATATTCCATCAACGTAGAATATCTGTATGCGTTTGTCTCCCGCGTGAAAGGCAAAGCAGTCGTAATCCTGCGTTTTGATGCGCCGGATATGGCAATCGAACGGCTCTCCGCTGACAATGCGGTCAAATTCGTCGGACCGGAAGTCATTTTTGCCGAAAAATAAGCATTCGGTCTTATTTTCCCATTTGCAAAAAAGAGAAATGATGCTATTGTGACTGGAATATCGAAAAAAGGGAATCAGGTATCATGAGGAAATATGCAGTAATATTCACGATTTCGGTGATGCTGTTTGCTTTTTTCTATCCGCAGCCGGAAGCTAAGGCGATGGACCCGGTCACAATAGCCGTTCTGGCTCCGATCGCCATTCAGGTGGCCAAGACCATGATGCCGTATGTTGTCCGCGGTTTGATCAACATGGGCCGGATGGGCTTGAAAGCCGGCAAAGAACTGGTGAGCATTCTGCGTCTTCCGCTGGGGATTTTCCAGGTGATTTTCCTGTTCCCGTGGGGACGCAATTTCTCCAGCGGGCTCAGGAACATCGGTCATGGATGCGTTGCACCGTTCATGTTTGCGTTTTATTGTGTGCTGCTGCCGTTTTCCGCCTTCGGAGTCGGCTTGTAGCGGCCTTGTACCCGGATTGTGTACCGATGCCGGCACGAAAAAAACGTCAGAATGAATTCATGGAATCCATTCTCCGCCAATGGTATGGCAAAGATCAGGGCGAAGCGGAAATGGTGCGATACACGCCGGAAACCAGACCGATTTCCGATCCGCTGGACAACGTGATCAAAAAACTTATCCCGCCCTGGGAAGTCAAGATCAGTCAGATCCGAATGAACTGGACTGCGATCGCCGGTGCGGAAAATGCGCGGCGGTGCCAGCCGGCTTTTCTCAATAACGGCATCTTCTACATCGAAGTGTCGCATCCCGCCTACCGAATCGCGCTCGAAACCCCGGCCATCAAAAATCAGCTGCTGGAACGCATTCAGGAGATCATCGGCAAGGAACTTTGCCAGGGGATCAAATTCATCGCCGGCGGACGCTCCCTCCCCCGGAAATGAAACGTATACTCTCTCTTCCGTCCAGTATTCCCTCAGGGTAAGACTGCAGCTTTTGCTGTTTCATCGGTTTTCCAGAACGGTCAGGGTCTGCGCCGGATTGCCGCTGTCGTCGATATGGATTTCCACGATGGCCTTCCGGTCATTAACGCGCAAAACGGCAAATCCGGATTTCCGGGCAAAAAAACTGGCGCTGAATTTGCCTTGACGGACAATGTTCTCGAAGTTCTGCCGAAGCTGGACGGAAACCTGCTTGCGGATCAACCGGGACCGGAAGGTCCTGACGTATTCCTCCCAGTCCGAACGGATTTTCAGATGGTTCCCGAAAAACCGGCTCAGCAAGGGATGACAGTTCCAGTCATTTCCCATGCTGGTGAATATGATCTGGGACAGCTTTCCTTTGGAGGTGACCCGCGAAATGAATGAAAAAACGTGTGTATCCGCAGCCAGAACCAGAGCGTTCCGCGTTTCCAGCAGACGGGCGATTTCATCATAATCGGGAATCAGCCCCAGATAACTGACGAATGAGGCAGGAAACACCGGACAATGGGTCAGCAGAAAGACATATCGGGTTTTCGGATGTTCCGACAGAGTTTTTCGGATAAAATCGAGGCAGCATCCCCTGGCAGCCATACTGTTTACGCCGATGAACAGGTCCGGGCCTCTGGTGAAAGCATAATTGCCGTTTTCGAGGTTTTTCCGGCCCAGCTCCCCGGCAATCAATGGGTAAAGAGCCTTTTCCGCCGGTATGAAACTATCCCCCTTCTGCTGCTGAATATCGCGATTCCCGATGACCCCGTACAACGGGATTTTCGGAAAAAAAGTTTTTACCAGCCGGAAACTGCTGCGAAGCATTTTTTCGTGATCAGCCGGATTTTCGCACAATCCGTTGGTCAGATCGCCGAGCTGAAGAACAAAAGCCGGACGTTCCGCCGCCGCACATTTCCCCGCCGCATGAAGCAAATCGACGGAGGAATGTTTCCACATGCCGATACATTCATCGATCTGATTCTGCTTGCGCGGATGGGGTTTCGGATAGAACTCCGGCGCGGCATAATGGAGATCGCCCAGAACCAGGACCTTATATTCAGTTTCCGAACCGGAAACCGGACCGGCAGCAGCTATAATCATAAATGCCGCAAAAATCGAGTATAATCTTTTCATCATCGAACCCCGGACCCGCATCACATCAGACCTTTCCGGTATTCCCGCGGAGAAAGACTGTAGCTGTTCCGGAACTGACGGGAAAAATAATTCGAATCCGCAAACCCGCAGTCCTGCGCGATCTCCGAAATGGTCTTTTCCGTTTTGAGCAGCATATCGGCGGCCTTGGCAAGCCGGACATGGAGCAGATAATCGATCGGCGAATACCCGGTCACTTTCTTGAACACCGGCAGCAGGGTGCTCGGCGCCATGGCGGCGATCCGGGAGATCCGGTTAATGGTCCAGTGTTCCCGGTAGCGGTTTTCCAGCAGACTGATCAATTCGCCCAGCCGGCAAAGCGAACGCGCCATCGGATTCCTGATCCGGGAATATTCCCGCGAGATGAATACGAAAATCTCCAGCGCCTTGGCGAGCAGGATCAGGTCGCTGCCCGGATGGTCCTGTTTCATTTCATCGGTCATGCGCTGCAGTTCGGTTTGCAGCGGACGCATCGTCTCCGGGGAAATATGCAGCCGGCTCTTGAATTTATGGCTCCGCCGGTAGGTCGGCTCGAACAGGAAAAATGCATTGAAGCCGGACAGGGAACGCAGACTGTGCAGATGTTCTTTCAGGTAGGAATCATCGAACATGATGTTGTACATGCCGAGCTGGTGACGTTTCTCGAAATAGTGTTCGGTGTTGCCCTGGATCAGGAAAATATCCCCCGCGGTCACCGGGTAAGTGACCCCGTTGATCCAGTGCGTGCCACCGCCTGCGGTAATGATGATCAGTTCGGAAAAATCGTGCGTATGCCGGATATCGGTCAAGTCGCCTTCGTGCTGGATCGGCTGATCCCCCTGAATGGTCCGCAAAGCTATGGGACAGCCGTCTTTCGGAAAGAAATCGGCCCGGTTGGCAATCACGGTCTGCATGGCTTTCTCCTTAAATCGTAAGATAATGCTAATAATTCGTAATATAGTCAAGGTTTTTTAAAATGAAAGGGGTATATTGAGAAAAGTTTCGGAAATTTTCCGCCCAACATTTACAACCAACAAGGAGAACAGAAAATGCAGGGAACATTCCGTTTTTCATTCGGTCCGTGGAACATTCATGAAGGAGCCGATCCGTTCGGTCCGGAAGTGCGCCGCACCATTCCGTTCAACCAGAAGCTCGAAGCCTACAAGAAAATGGGTTTCGACGGCGTTCAGTTCCATGACGACGATGCCGTTCCGAATATGGCCAATCTTTCTCCGGCCGAAATCATCAGAGAAGCATCCGAGCTGAAGAAAGTGCTCGACGACCATGGTCTGACTGCTGAATTCGTCGCTCCTCGCATGTGGTTCGCCCCGCAGACCATCGACGGCGGCTACACCAACAACTGCCCGAAATGCCGCGAATATGCCATCGAACGCACCAAACGCACGATCGATATCGCAGCTGCGCTCGGCACTCGGAATATCGTCCTGTGGCTCGCCCGCGAAGGCACCTATATCCGCGAAGCCAAAGACCCGGTGGTCGCCACCGAACGCATCGGCGCCGCGATCCAGACCATGCTCGACTACAACAAAGACATCCGCATCATGATCGAATCCAAGCCCAATGAACCGATGGACCACACCTACATTCCGACCATCGGTCACGCCATCGCCATGGGTCTCATGACCAATGCTCCCGATCGCGTCGGCTGCCTGATCGAAACCGCGCATGCCCTGCTCGCCAACCTTTCGCCCTCCGATGAAATGGGCTTCGCGCTGGCGCACAAGAAACTGTGGAGCGTGCA
>JAZUCR010000233.1:0-1798 GCA_045639225.1 Victivallales bacterium | reverse complement strand
ACGCAGTCCTTCGAGGACCTCGGCGTCAAGACCTTCGACGGTGCCGATGGAGTGGACCGCTGCGAATTTGACTTCGCCCGCGTCGTCCTTCTGCTCGACGAATTTGGCCGCGGGGGCCTTGCACTGGGGACAACGCTCGGGAGCGGCGTCGCCTTCGTAGACGTAGCCGCAGACACTGCAGACATATTTGGCCATGATCGAATTCCCTTCCTTGCATCCGGCGGAACGCCCGCCGGGAATTTGTTCTATTATATCATAGCTCAATCTGAAGATAATGCAAATTTTTTCGGTTCTTCGACGGATTGTGCCGTAAAAGAGCAGGAAATCAGGAAAAGTTCAGCGACGGGATTGAAAAAGACCGGCATTGCACCTATTGTTTATCGACCAAAACAAACGATAGGAGGACGCAATGCCGGTCAATCTTTACTATACACAGCGGGTGCGCGGATTTCAACAGGAAAGTGTAAAATATACGGGAGAAACAGCGGTTTTTTCTCTGCGTCGCACTCAACAGAGGTGTCCACGCTGCGGTTCCACCGCAGTCGTGGCGACGCCGCTTCGCCGCCGCAGTATTCGCGGCGAACCCCTCGGACATTGTCGAGAGGTTCGTCTGGAATTCACGGTCCACCGCCTTTACTGTCGCAACTGTAAAGCACGGGAAATGGAGCACCTGCACTTTCTGTCCCATCCGAAATCCCGCATCAGCACGGCATTGGAGCGCACGATCCTCGAATTGCGGCCGCACATGAGCCTGCAAGCGCTTGCGGATTTTTTCCATCTTCGCTGGCATACGATCAAGGAATTGGATAAAAGGCTTTTGAGGAAAAGGTTCAGCCGCATTCAAACGGCGCACATCAAAGCCGTCGGCATCGACGAGATCCATGTCGGCAGCGGGAAAGCCGATTCCCAGTACCTGACGATCGTCCGCGATCTGGAATCCGGCGCGGTGATCCATGTGGGAAACGGCAAGGGCATTTCAGCCCTTGCCGGAGCATTGAAGAAGTTGAAAAAGAGCAAATTGAGAGTGGTGACAATGGATATGGCAAACGCTTATTACAGTTGGATTTCCGAACATTTCCCCCAAGCGCGCATCGTTTTCGATCACTTCCACGTCATTAAGCTGATGAACGACAAGCTGGACCATGTTCGGCGGCGGGTGGTCGCAAAGCTGGATGCCGTTCAGCAGAAACAGCTGAAAGGGTTGCGGTTCATATTCCTGCGGAACAACGAAGACTTGCCGGAAGACGCGAAGAGAATCTTGAAGAATATGCGGGGAGATTTTCAAGAACTGGGAGATGCTTATATGTTCAAGGAAGCATTGAGAAGTATCTATGCAAGAGCGAAGACTTCATATCATGCCAAAGTGGCGTTTCACCGCTGGTGCAAACTGGCGGAGGAGTCCGAGGTTCAGGAATTGAAGACGATGGCGAGGACCATCCGGAACAAATTGGACGGGATTGTCAGTTACTGGACATTCCGGCATATCAGCAACGCCAAGATGGAGGGCTTCAATAACAAGATCCGATGGCTGATAAGGCAGGCTTACGGCTTTCGGGACCGCGAATACTTCAAATTGAAAATTTTCCAGCTGCCGGAGATTTCCTGCGAGAAAGCGATATGAGTTTACGGCACAAACCGTCGAAGAGGCAAAAAAATGGTCGGGGTGAGAGGATTTGAACCTCCGGCCTCTGCGTCCCGAACGCAGCGCTCTAGCCAGACTGAGCCACACCCCGACAAATGCGGGAGTCAAACTCCCGCGCGGTTATCTAATATAGTTGCAGGTGCGCTTAAAATCAAA
>JAZUCR010000232.1:0-8934 GCA_045639225.1 Victivallales bacterium | reverse complement strand
CCTTTTATCTTTCCCCCGCGATTGCATGCCCGCCGTAGCCTTGGCGAAGGTGGGTCCGACCTGTCCGACGGGTCCGACCAGTCCGACAAAGTTCGCGGATCCGGACTGCTGCGGGCGACCTCGGCACGCAGCTGGTCATGGGTGCGGACGAACTCGTCTGGAAATATTACGGCAGTGTCGGCAGCGAATGGAGCACCAGTCTGGCTGCGCTTGCCTGACGGCTCGCTCCGCCAGCGAGTTATCAGCTTTCAGCTGTCAGTAATCAGTTTCGGCTTTGCCGCCCGGACAATAGGCCTGTTTGGCCTATGGACTTCGCGGAAAAGCGGAACTGTGTGCCGGTTCCCCATCTTTCTCCGGAATTCGCTTGACTTTTCGGATATCGGTGCTATCATTTTTTCAGGCGGGATGAGAAGGGTTTTCATGCCGTCCGTTCATGCAGCAATCGAAAGGGGGGATTTGTCATGAAAAAGAAATTCGCAGCAGGATTCTTCGCACTGGTCTCGGGCATCTTTTTTACGGGATGCGCAAGCTCGACTGCCGATATTGCCGCAGTCACGGATTTCCAGCCGGAAAAATATATGGGTGTCTGGTATGAAATCGTGCGGCTGCCGCATTATTTCGAACGGGGACTGGATTTCGTTCAGGCGGAATACACCCTGAAGCCGGACGGCATGATCCAGGTGATCAACAGCGGTCAGCGGAACGGGGAAAAAAGCCGGATCGTCGGAAAAGCGAAACTGAAAGATCCGAAAGCCCGTCCGCTGAAAGGTGAACTGAGGGTCTCGTTTTTCGGTCCGTTTTATTCCGATTACCGGATCATCGAACTGGCCCCGGATTACAGTTATGCGGTGGTGACCGGCTCGAACCGGGATTATCTCTGGATCCTTTCCCGACGGCCGTCCATGTCGAAGGACCGGCTTCAGAAAATATTGGACCGACTGAAGAAACTTGGATTCGAGATCGACCAGCTGGAATATCCGCGGCAAATGCCGGCTGCCGTCTCTGTGCGGGGAAGCTGATTATTCCTGAATGGGTTCTTCAGCGTCCGGCTGAGCTTTGGTTTCCGGTTTGGTCTCGGCCGGAACGGCTTTTTTCTTCGGTTCAGATTTCTTTTTATCAGCTTTTTTATCCGCGGGTTTGACCGGTTTGGGCGGAACCGTCGGCTGCTGCGCTTTTTTCAGCTGTTCCTGCTGTTTTTTGAGGGCATCCAGTTCATTCAGGATTTTCAGCCGTTCCGCCGCGAACTTTTCTTTTTCGAGCGCGAGCCGGGTCTCCTGTTCCTTGACTTTCAGCAAAGCCCGGTCACGTTCCGAAAGGAGCGCTTTTTCCTTGGCCTGATGGAGTTCGGTCAGCCGTTGTTTTTCGGTTTTGATATTCTGTTCGAACTCCTTTTTCTGCTGGGTAAGTTCGGTTTTGAGCCGGGTGATATTGGCCTGGAATTCTTTGTTTCCCTTGATGAGGGAGACCGATTGTTCCTTCAATGCCGTGATCTGCACGGTATTCTGCATATTCTGATTCTGGAGACGGAGATTTTCCTTTTTGGCCTGATTCATCAGTTTCATAGCCAGGTAACCACCGACGGCCAGGAAGATCAGAAACAGCACGCAGATGATCTGCCACAGATAAGACATCTTCCGCTGGGCGGCGGAAATGCCTTCCAGTTCCTTGATACGCTGATCCATGTTCCGGAACGATTCGCCGATCAGACGGCCGATTTCTTCGGTCTGCTGTCTGGGAACCAATGCATTCCCATCGGCGGGTTGGTCGGGCTGCGTGGCTGCGGCCGGTCCGGCCGGTTTTTCATCGTTTTTGTTCTCCGGCGCGGCTTCTTCCTGCGGGGGCAGGGGAACGGCCTGGATCGGATGTTTTGCCGCCAGTTCGGTTTCGATTTCGGCAAAGGATTTCCCGCCGCTCCGCAGGGCGGCGACTTCGCGGAGGACCGCCAATGCCGTTTCCGGATAAACTTTCCGCTTGCCCTGGGTCACGGTATCGATATACATGGAATACCGGGCCAGCCAGTCATTGATTGTGGTGCGGGGCACTCCGATCTGTTCCGCCAGTTCCATTACCGTGTAGTTTTTACCATCCATTGTTTCGACTCCTTCCCAGCTGGTGCATGATTTGTTTGATATCTTCAGTGATTTGTCGTTTCAGGGTATCGATGTCCGGGAACTGGCGTTCCGGCCGCACAAATCCCGCCAGTTCCAGCTGCATCTTCCGTCCGTAAAGGTTTCCGTGGAAACCGTCCAGCAGATGGACTTCGATGCGCGGCGGAATGTCGCCGTACTGTTCCCGGAAAGTCGGCGCGACCCCGATATTGACCGCTGCTGCAAATTGCTCATGGTCGGAAAGATGCGCAATTCCGGCATAAACTCCGCAGGGCGGCAGAACACCTTCCTCGATCTGCAGATTGGCAGTCGGTGCATTCAATTTTTCGCCTGCATTGCGATAGCCGTGCTGAATCGTGCCGAACAGCGAATAACGCCGTCCCAGCATCCATTCGGCGAGATCGAGTTTTCCGGAACTGACCGCCTCCCGGATCGCCGTGCTGCTGACGGTCTGGCCGTTTTCCAGACAGAGCTCCTCGACGGCACTGAAACGGAAATGTTTTTCCGCGGCGGTCCTGGCAAGAAATTCGGCATTGCCCGCAGCTTTGGCGCCGAAACGCCATTTTTTGCCGACGCAGATCCCCAGGATCGGTACATTTCCCGTGAATACAGATTGTTCCAGAAATTTCTCCGGCGTCAAAGCGGCAAACTGACGGGTGAAATTGACCGTTACGACGGCTTTGACTCCGTAGTGATGCAGCAATCGGACCTTTTCGTCACGGGAATACAGCAGATTCGGCGGATTTTCCGTCAAAAGACTGCGCGGATGCGGATAAAAAGTCATAACCACCGGATAACAATCGAGTTCCGCGGAAACAGCCAGCAGTTCCGTCAGCAGTTTCTGATGTCCGCGATGGACTCCGTCAAAAACTCCGATGGCAACTGCTGCCCGGTCTATTCCGTACAGTGACAGGTCTTTGATCCTGTCCAGATTTCCTGGAATGAATTCCGGCATATCCCTGTATTTCCCTTCCTGTTTTCTTGGAGAAATAATATACTTAAAAATGACGGAATTGCAAGCGTCAAAACTCCGTCATTTTTATAAAATATTGAAAATGAAGGAAATATTTTTCGTCAAATGACGGTTTTGCGTTTGTACCAGGGGATAAAGAGGAAATAGAAAAGGTTCGGCAGTGCGGTGCTGTAGGTGGCCAGCGCATAGCCCAGGATCATGCCGTAAAGTCCCATATTGAAATAGATCCCGAAGAGCCAGCTGAAGGTCACCCGGAACACCAGTCCGTCCAGAATGGCGATGATCAGACCGAACAGGGCATTGCCGATCCCCTGGACGAATCCGTTGGTCCCCTTCATGATCAGCAGCGCCGGATAATGGGTCAGCAGCGCGGAAATGATGATCGGGGCCAGTTTCAGAACCTCTTCATCGTTGGTGAAGATGCTGTAGAGCTGGCGGGGAAAGAGCAGCTGCGCCAGTCCGAAGAACAGGAAGAATCCGCCGCAGATAGCCCAGGCGTAGTAAACCCCGCGCCGGATCCGGCTGATATGTCCCGCTCCGATGTTCTGGCCTACGATCGTCGAGACCGCCATCATTACCCCCTGCGAGATCTTGTTGGCGAATTCATCCAGCCGCAGGGCGATCCCGTAGGCGGCCGAGGTCGCCGTCCCCAGCGAATTGATCAGCGAAGTCACGAACAGCATGGAAATATTGATCGCCGCAAACCGGACGGCAAAGGGGATCCCGAGTTTGACCAGCGCCTTCAGCATGACCGGATCGACTTTGAACGATGCCGGCCGGAAATCGAAATTGAACCCTTCCTGATTGCGGTAAAGATACGCCAGCGCCAGCAGGAACGCCGCCGCCTGACTCAGGATCGTTGCGAATCCCGCACCGGCCACGCCCCAGCCGAAGACCCCGACGAACACCAGGTCCAGCGCCACGTTCATCAGCGATGACACCACGATAAACTTGAAAGGCCGAACCGAATCGCCGACTCCGCGCAGGAACGCCGCGATCATATTGTAGCCGTAAATGAAAATCAGTCCGCCCCCGCAGATCAGCAGATAATGCCTCGCACCCTGAAACGCGTCATCCGGCGTTTCCAGCAAATGGAGAAACGGTTCTGAGAAAAGGACCGACAGCGCGGAAAAAAAGATCCCCGCCGCCAGGATGATGGAGAACTGCGTTCCGATTGCCTGTCTCAGCCGCTGCCGTTCTCCTCGTCCGATCAGCTGGGAGATCAGTACTTGTCCGCCCGTGGCGAATCCCATTCCGACCATGGTCAGGAAAAAGACCGACTGGCTGGCCGTCATCACCCCGGAAATGCCGTGCCGTCCGACAAATTTTCCTACGATCAGCATGTCGGCCATCGAGTACAGCACCTGCAGCCCGTTGGAGATCATGAACGGGATGGAAAAACGGAGCATCGGCCCGAACAGCGGACCTTCCGTGAAATCGTGAATAACTTTTCTGGCCATTTTCCGATTCGTCTGTTTCACGATAATATACAGTGTTTGCCGTCGAAAATCAAGCCGTACGTCCGGATAAAAAAACCTTCCGGAACCGCGGGGCTCCGGAAGGTTTTCGTCAGCAGAATGAATGGAGCTTATTTGCCGAATTCATCTTCCTTGATCTTGAATGCGGGATTCTGCTTTTTGACCTCTTCGGTGACCTTGACGACCTGGAAAGCTTCTTCCGGCAGGATCGGATACGGTTTCCCTTCGCGGATGGTCTGATACAGAACGTGATAAATATCACCCATAGTCAGACCGTTGGCGGGTTCGGTCATGATGGTTTTGCGGATCCATTTGGGCTGGATGCTGCCGCCGAAGCCGCCGCTGCGGGGAGGCGTTTCGGTATGGGCTTTCCCGGTCGGCATTTTCATCTTCGGATCCAGATATTTGAGCTTGATATCCTGCTCATCTTCACTGACGAGAGAGCCGCGGGTGCCGTAGACGGCATAAACCGGAGACGGCAGGGAAACGCCGCCGGAGATCTCGATGTCGACGATCCGGCCGTTTTTGCCTTTGAGGATGATCTTCAGATGATCTTCGGCATCGCCGAGGCAGGCAACGTTTTTCAGGTCGCCCCAGACGGATGCGAGCGGGGATTCCAGAAGCCGCAGGCCCTGGTCGATCAGGTGCGGACCCCAGTTGTTGAGCTGGCCGCCGCCGCAGGAAACGAGCGTCTGCCAGTCATCGCGGAACTGATAGCCGTGACGGCAGAGCTTGATTTCGTAGACATCGCCGAGGATGCCGCTGCGGATGATGTCCCGAACGTGATTGAAGCAGGGTTCGAGACGACGGTTGTGACGGAAGAACAGCTTGCCGGGATATTTTTTCGCGGCCTGTTCGAGTTTCTTCAAACCCTTGACGGAGATCGCGATGGGTTTTTCCTGGAAAACCATTTTTCCGGCCTGAAGGGCGCGGATCGCATAGTCCACGTGCTGGGGCGAACGGACCGCCACGGCAACCATTTCGATATTCTTGTCGGCGAGAAATTTTTTCCCGTCGGTATAGCCTTTGGCCTTCGGATAACGTTTCACGAAGTCATCGATCCGATCCTGTTCCAGATCGCATCCGGCGACGATTTCGAACTCATCTTTGAACTTTTCCAGCTCGCCGCAATGCATGCTCCAGCCGGCACGACCCAATCCCCAGATACCCAGGCGGATCGGATTTTTCTTTTTCTTTTTGCTTACAGCCATTTTTTCATCCTTTGTTTTGAACTGCTGTGGTCAGCAGAAAATTTTCTTCAGTGCATCGAGGCTGACTTTGAGGTCGATCAGCGGGTCGCGCAGATGTGTGTCATGTTCGACCAGAACCCATTTGTCATAACCGCGTTTCTTGAGCAGCTTGGCGGCTTCTTCCCACGGTTCGTCGCAGTTGCCCGCGCCGAGTTCGCAGAACCGGAGACGCTGGCTCCAGACATCCAGTCCGAGGCTGGCATCCTTGATGAAAACATCTTTGAAATGAACCGCGGCGATCCGGTCGAAATATTTGTCGATTGTGGCGAGGATATCGCCGCCGGCACCGTGCAGGTGACCGATGTCGAGCAGCAGGGAAGCGCCGGGGCAGTCCTGCATGAACTTGTCGAGCTCGTCCTGATTTTCGATCCGGGAACCGAGGTGGTTGTGCAGGGCGGATTTCAGTCCGAATTTGGCCGCGCATTCAACGAACCGGTTGCTGCGGCGCAGATAAGTGGACATTTCAACTTTTCTCGTGCCGTCACCTGGAGTGAGCCAGACATATTCCATACCGAGGGCGGCGGAAAAGCGCAGGGTCGTTTCCACGTTCGACCCGCGGCAGGTGGCAAAATCCATGCCCATCCGCCGGTAGGCCGCCGCCTTGTACATCGCATCCGCGGCGTCCACGCATTCCAGCCGTTCCGTTCCGTCGTAACCGATGGTGCGAAGCTCTTCCAGACGGGTCTGGAAATCATAATAGCCGCCGTCCCACACGTTCATTCCGTAATCTGCAACTCCGAATTTCATTGGTTTTTTCTCCTTTCCGGGTTGAAAAATTCATATTTTGATTTATACTATATCATCGGTTTTCAATAAAGAAATGGATAAAAAACACATAAAAATGGATATTCTGATGATTTCATTATGAAATATTACGAAAAACTGGTATTCAACACGCACGGCGACCTGCCCGTTTCGCAGGGTGTTTCCCATATCGGCTCATTCAAAGGATATTACGGTATTCAATATAATCATTCGGGCACCTTGTTTTTTGCGAGGGGCAGCGAGCAGCCGGTCACGGTGGAGGGATCGTATGCTTTTTTCACCTGTCCGGGGACGGATTTTTATTACGGCGCTCCGCCGGGAAAACATCGGCATCATTGCTTTATCTGTTTCAGCGGTTCGCTGATCCGGCGTTTCATTTCCGGCGGACTGCTGGAACCCAATCGGAAAAACCCGCTGATTCAGGTGGTCCATTCGGAACGGTTCTACTCTGTTTTCAGCAGACTGAACCAGCTGATCAGTCAGCCGGGAGGGTCGATGCAGCCGCGCGCCGCCTGGATGCTGGAAGACCTGCTGCTGCAGCTGCAGGAACAGCCCGGCGTCCGGATCCATGTCAATGCTTTCTGCGAGCGCGAACTGCTCCAGTTGCGGGAAAAGATTTTGCGCCAGCCGCTGCTGAACTGGAGTTTCCCCGATGAAGCCCGGAGACTTTCCATCTCCTACTCTCATTTCCGGCGGCTGTTCCGCGAGGTCGCCGGCTGTGCCCCGAATCAGTTCCTGATCGAGGCCCGGCTCAGCTACGCCGAGCAGATGCTGGAAAACGGGGTCCTTTCCATTGCGGAGGTAGCCCACCGATGCGGATTCACGGACGAATTTTATTTTTCGCGCCTATTCAAAAAACATCGGATGATCTCGCCGTCCGCTTTGCGGATCTCCAGCAATTGACGCCGCGGTCAGTTGGTTTTGCGAAGCAGAACAAAAGATGCTTTTTCCGGCATTTCGAGCTTGCCGCGGATCAGACATCCGTTTCCGCCGAGCCTTTCGCAATCCCAGTCTTCGAGCATCGGGAACGTTTTTCTGCTTTTGCCCGCGTCCAGTCCGCGGTAGAATACGGCGAATCCCGAGGTGGAGTAGAACCCGGAAATATGTTTGCCGTCCGGTTCATCCCCGAGCGGGAAGATCTCACCGGAAAAAAGCCGATCGCGGATGGACCGATGCAGTTCCATGATCTTCCGGTAACGTTTCCGGTCGGCAGCCGGGACCAGCGAGGGCGCAAACCAGAGCAGCGGATTGGCAAACAGCGTTACGGCCGCCCAGTATTCCAGCGGATAGTCCAGCGAATGGGGCTTGACCGGATGCTTGTCCGGGTCATTCGGATGGATATAATTGCCCGGATACGCCACTTCGATCTGCAGCGACTGGGTCCGTGTATAGTGTGCCAGCAGCCATAAGGCACGCAGGGTTTTGTCCGGATGATACGCCGTTACCCGGCTTTCCGGAAGGAAAACGTAGCGGTTTTCCAGGAAAACATTGCCGAATTCCAGAAACTGGAAATATCCCGGACGCTGCCCGTTGGTCGTATCGAGGTTGAAAAACACTTTTCCGCGGGACGCGCGGCGAACGTGCCGGAACAGGGCACGCAGATTGTTTTCGGCCTCATAACTGCGGATTTTCACCGCATCGATCTTGAAACAGGAAATGCCGTATCGGCGATGGAAATCCAGCAGGATCTCCGCACTGCTGCGCCAATCGCGGTATTCGACATTGTTCGAGGGTGCGAACCAGAGCGCACTCTGCAGTCCGAGCTCGCCGCAAAGCCGGATGATATCGGCAAAATGACCATCCAGATTTTTCCGCAGTTTCCAGAATTCGGGCGTGATATTCTTGTTCTTCACGATCATTTCACCGAGGCCGCTGCCGTTCTGCCAGCCGTCGTCGAATTGATAATGCGTCGCGCCGCATTCAGCGGCCGCACGGCATTCCGCTCGCAGAAATTCCGGAGATACCAGCTTCGGAAATTGGCCGCATCCCCACGGATTGACTGTGACGGAATGAAACGCCGACTGGTCGAAACGCCGTTTCAGATATTGTTTCAGCACCATTTCCCGTTCCGCTTCGGTATCGTGGACCAGCAGGACATGCCGGTAAGCGCGGTAGATTTTTTTCCCGCTCTGGAGATCGTCCGGCGCGATCCCCCAGGTGCAGGAACGGATGACCCCGGTTTCCGGGTCGATGCGGAAATCATAGGGTTCCCAGTCGCGGCGTTCTCCGCTCGGCGGCGCTTCCTGCAGGAAGAAGAAACCGCTGCCGTCCGCCGCTCCGCAGTAGAGCAGATTCCCGGTCATTTCCGCGGCGGAAACAGCATGCTCATATACGGGCGTGGCTTCCACATCGGTCCGGCC
>JAZUCR010000231.1:0-4250 GCA_045639225.1 Victivallales bacterium | reverse complement strand
GGCATCCTGGAGACGGCGGGCAAAACGGACCGTCGGTCCGGGGTCTTCTTCGGAGAGAATGCGGGTCTTGACCGTGACCGGGATCCGGGAATGTTCCGCCAGCACGGCAAAGGCGCGCAGCGCCTCGTCCGGACGGTGGATCACAAAGGAGATGCCTTCACATTTTTTAGCGACTTTGGGGGCGGGACAGCCCAGATTGAAATCCAGCACGGAAAAGTCATGGGAATTGACGATCTCGGCGGCTTTGGCGAGGATATCCGGTTCGGACCCGACCAGCTGGATACCGAGGAAATCTTCCGATTCATCGCGGGCAATCAGCTGCTGACAGGTCTTGAAATTGCCGAAAACCAGCGAACCGGCATCGACCATTTCGGTGAAGGCATAACGGCAGCCGTGCCGACGGGCGGAAAGCCGCATCGGCAGATCGGTATGTCCGGCGATCGGCGCCAGCAGGGGCTGACCCGGCTCGTAAAGCGTATCCCCGGAAAACGCGGCGGTCATGGGCTGGGGTCAGATCTTGGGAACGGGCAGATATTTGGCGGCGTCCGCTTCCGTTTCGATGGATTCGGGACCCGGGGTGCAGAGCCATTCTTCCACGTGGACGATTTCCTCGCCCTCGGAAATGGCATAGAGCGGCGCCAGGGTCTCGGCTTCGAGCATGCTGGAGCAGGAATAGATCTCGATGCTGCAGCCGTTGTCCGGATATTCGGCGTCCACGAAATATTCGAAAGACTTGATGAACAGCGTGCCGTGGTTCGCATAGGCGAGCCAGCCGTTCTGACAGTTGAATCCGATCTTGGTGGCGGGACAGTCGGGACGCTGTTTCACCAGGAGGAAATCATGACCGAAAGTGATGCGTTCGTCGGCAAGATCGGTGTAGGGCCAGAATGCGAAGAACGTATTCGGCAGCAGGGCCTTCGGCGCTTTGTTCAGCGGGGCGATGGCGGTTCCGCCGGGCGCCATCACGCTCAGTGCCCACGGTGCGAGTTCGATTTCCCAGGGATTGTCGTTGCGCAGATGGTGCTCTACCCGGAATTTGTTATCGCCCAACGGTTTGATGACGATGCTTTTGTAAATGCCGGTGGATGCTTCCGTGCCGGCGGTGAACAGGACGGAGCCGTCCGCGAGTTCTTTTGCCGCGGCTTTGGAGTTGTCCGGCGCATAAGTGCGGGGCTTGGCTTCCGGCGAATGCCACAGACGGTGTCCCCCGTAGTTGACCCATTTGTCGTGACCCGAAGTTCCGGCCAGTTTGGGATCGACATTGAAAATATTCTGGCTGTCGCCGATGAATCCGCCCATGACCCGCGGGCCGATCTCGGTGGTCACGATCAGCTTGAAATCACCGCTCTGCAGCTCCACACAGTTCTTCCAGCCTTCGAAAGTCACTTTTTTCATCTTCCGGTTCCTCCATTTGAAATTCGTCTATGCCATCAATTTACCACATAAAACGGAAAGTGCAAATTCAACTCGCAAAATAAACGGCCCTAAAGTCACACATTCGAAACCGCGGGACTTGAATGCGACGGTCTCGTCCGGGGTGTAACCGCCTTCCGGACCGATGGCCAGCGCCAGACTGCCGGCCGTTTCGACCGCATGAGGACAGCGCGGTGCTTCCGGTTCCGGGTGGGCCAGCAGCCGCCGGGAACAGCGGTCCAGAAAAACCTGTTCCTGCTGAAAAAATTCCCGCAGGGAATGATAAAACTTCAGTTCCGGCGGAATGACATCCATGCCCTGTTCCAGACCGAGGATCAATTCCTCCTGAATGGCATCCGGCTCCATGGCGCTGCTTTTCCAGTAACTTTTTTCGACCCGTGCCGAACCGACGAAAAACGCTTTGGCGATACCGGACGAGGCGATGAAATGCAGGGTCTTCTTGAAACTCTGCGGCCGGGGCAGGGAGATGATCGGCACGATCCGGTTTTTTGCCGGCGGTTCCTGATCGAAGACGGGACATTCCAGTTCGACTCCCCGGCTGCGGTCGATCTCCGTCACCGTGGCGGAACCGAGCCGTCCTCCGAAAAGACCGGCGCGAAGGACATCCCCGGGAACGGAGTGCAGGACTTTGCGGATATGTTCCGCCCGGCGGCCGGATACCAGAAAACGAGCGTCATCCAACCGGTCCGATTCGTGAAGCAGCAGCAGATTCATAATGTCCGTTCCATTCTGAAAAAAAGGATACTGCCGCAGTGACAGTATCCAGAAAAAACAATATCGGCCGGTCTGCAGATCATTCTTCCTGCGGCAGCGGATAGAACAATTCAAAAGTGAATCCCGGCTGTTGTTTCATCCAGCTGTCCACTTCCGGTTCCAGAATAAAATCCTCCAGTTCAGGGGAATTCTCGAACCGGAAGAGACAGAACGGACAGGTGGAAAAGCCTTCCACGTCGCCGCGCAGCAGCAGCTCGCCGCATTGCGGACAAACCAGCCGTCTCTCCCGGAAGAGCCTCTCGGGATTGTCGAAAATCCGGAATTCCAATACTGGTGTTTCCGGTCTGGAGGCTGCCACGGTCAATCCTCGACCAGTTCGGGGCAGGTCTGCTTATAGTAGGAAACAGCCATCCGCTTGAGGAATGCCAGATCCAGTTTCCAGTCCAGGATCTCCGGACCGAGTTCGGCACGGACATTGGAACTGTCGAAAGTGATGTTGGACACGAAATAGGGCATCAGATCGCCGATCATGGCCTGCACCATCTTTTCCTGCTGCGTCAGGTCGTCCGCACTTTCCACGATCTTCATCCCGTTGACTTTCAGGGTCTGCACCACCGACGCTTCGATATCCTTCGTGGTGACCGGACTTTCGCCCGTAATATGATAGCATTTGTTCTCGACCGGTTTGAAGAACAGCCGCGAAATGGCCGCCTGGACATAATCGACCGGCACGAAATAAACCCGTTCGGACCATCCCGCCAGCAGACGGACATTCAAAGAAATTTCCGCATTCGGCTTGATGCCGTTTTTCTTGCAGTAATGCTTCTTGATCTTGCCCAGAAATTCCAGGATCCGGTAGAAGGCCAGCGGCTTGCGGATCAATCCGTCCGAAAGACGTCCCACAATGATCGAGGGACGGTAGATCGTATAGGGAATACCGCAGTTCATGACCAGCTTTTCCGCTTCGAACTTGCTCCGTTCATAGGAGTTGTTGAATCCGGTGGCCGGTAAAGTCCCTTCCATGACGCGTCCGGAATAGGTTCCCGCAACATACGCCGTGCTGACATAATGCAGCAATTTTACTTTCAGCAGATGAGCCATTTCCAGTGCATTCCGGGTTCCTTCCAAATTAGTCTGGTAGACCTTTCCGTCGGGATCTTTTCCCAGATTGACATCGGCGGCACAATGGAAAAACACATCATACGGTCCCTGCGCCAGAATCTCATCCTTGGGGAAATCCTTGATATCGCCGCCGATCACTTTGATATGCGAAAGGATTTTATCCGCTTTTTCCGGAATGCCGTCAAATGCACATTGATCGTGAATTACTTTGACGACCCGGTCTTCGGCGGATATTCCCTTCGACGGGCGGCAAAGCGCGACAATTTCGAGGTCGTCATGATCCCGAAGGATTGCCGTTACCACGGAAGCTCCTACCAAGCCTGTAACACCAGTAAGAAAGATTTTCAAACTCATACTCCCACATTATGATTGTTTCTGTCAAAAGTAAAACCAGCCCCTAATATACCACCGTTTTACAAATTGTCAAAGCGTGAATGCAATTTTTCCCAAAAAAAACCGGTTTTCGTCCATGACGGCAAGCTGCATCGGGCAAACAGCGGTCTATATCTATAAATATATTTCTGAAAACTGCCAGTCCATTACAGAAAAACTTCCAATAGTTTTTCGTAGGTCAGCGGCTTGAGGAGAACACCGGTGAAAAGCTGGGTCCGGGCATCCCGCTGAAATTCCGTGTCGGCCGTTACTGCAAAGACCGGAAGACGCTTGAAACGGGAATCGACACGGAGTTTTTCGATGAATTCGATACCGTTCATATTCGGCATCCAGAGATCCGAAAGAATGAAATCATACGGATCATCCGTCCTCACCGCCGAATAAACTTTCGAAAGTGCCTCACCGCCGTCGGCTGCCTGATCGACCGCGTCGACGCCTGCTTTCTTCAAAAAGGCGGGCAGAACCGCACGGTTGACCGGAGAATCGTCAATGAAAAGGATATGCTGCGGCAGATTGGCCGGCTGGGAAAAGGGTTTCGGATTGGCTCCCTGTTCGGCCTCTTCTTTCTTCTTCAAGACACCCGCAAT
>JAZUCR010000230.1:0-13164 GCA_045639225.1 Victivallales bacterium | reverse complement strand
AGGCATTGATGCCGTTGAACAGGGTCACCACGGCATCCAGGGCATTGACGCCGAGCTCGGGCGAACCGGCGGCATGGGAAGCGACGCCATGAAACGTCACATCGTAACGGCGAATCGCCAGACTGCCGGTATCGGGTTCGGTGCACCAGGCGGGATGCGCCATCATTACGGCATCGATCCCGTTGAGAGCATCCTGTTCGAGCATGCGGACTTTGCCGCTGCCGGATTCTTCGGCGGGAGTGCCCAGGATCACCAGTTTGCCGGGCAGATTGAATTCCTGGAGCACGGCGGCTGCGGCACACATCGCGCCGGCGGAAGCGGCCGCAATCAGATTGTGACCGCAGGCATGTCCGGGCGGCAGGGCATCATATTCCGCCGCGAAAGCGAAAACCGGGCCGTCGGTGATGCCGCATTCGCCGCGGAATGCAGTCGGGAAACCGCAGTAACCGGAAGCGGTCCGGATGCCGTTGGTATTCAAAAAATTGCATAAGGTTTTGACCGCGTACTGCTCGTGCCAGGCGGTTTCCGGATGATTCCACAGGTTCAAGGCCAGTTTTTTGAGTTCGTTTTCCCAGATCGCGATTTTCTTTTCCACAGCCCGTTTCAGCTCACATCGGTCCATAAAAGCTCCGTTTCCAAGCATTCGATCTTTCCCGGACAACAGCGGGGAAAGAAAGGATTTTTCTCTCATTTTTTCAGAATATACTTGATTTTTTGATTATTATCAATATATTATTTTATCAAAATTGATAATTAAAAATCATTATGAGGCGGGAATGGAATTACGTCATCTGCGATATTTTACGGAAGCGGCGCATGAACTGCATTTTGCACGTGCGGCGGCGAATCTGAAAGTGACCCAGCCGGCCCTCAGCCGTTCGATCGCCGCGCTGGAAAACGAGCTCGGGGTCGAACTCTTTTCCCGATCCAACAAGTGGAAAATCGAACTGACGCCGGTCGGAGAAGTCTTTCTGACGGAAGCGGAAAAAATCCTGGAGGATGCGGAACGGGCAGCCAATCTGGCGCGCAGTGCGGGGACGGGCGGCTACGGCAGGCTGTCCATTGGAGCGATCTCGTCGACGATCGGCAATCCGGCTTTTTCCGCTGCGCTTCATGAAATGCGGGTGCGGTATCCGAAACTGGTGATGGAAGTGGTCGATGCGACTTCGAGCGGCCTGCCGGAACAGGTTCGGCAGCATACGCTGGATATTGCCTTTCTCCGTTCGATCTCGAATCTGCCGACCGATGACACGCTGATCTACGAACACTTGTGGAATGACCGTCTGGCAGTGGCAATGCCGGCCGGGCATCCGCTGACCCGGCGGAAAACCTTTCCGGTCTCCTCCCTGGCGGGGGAATCGTTTATCCTGGTTCCGGAACGGACGTCGGGCGCGATGCGGCAGTATCTGGCCCAGTTTTTCCATACCAGAGGGGGATTTTCCCCGCATGCCGATTTCGAGATCTACAACACCTATACGGCCCTGCGGATGGTGGCCGCCGGACTGGGGGTGACGGTCGTGGCGGAATCATATATCGGCACGTTTGCCGGACAGATAGCCTACCGGTATTTTTCCGATGCTTCGCCGGAAATCCCGCTGCTGGCCATCCGGGCGGCGGACAACCGGTCGCGCACGGCAGATATCTTTCTGGACATTCTCAAAAACAAAAGCCGGAAACTCGCGCGTCCTGCCAGTCCGCACCGGAAGGACCGGTAAGTCAGGATTGCACATCCCAGATAAAAATAATGCATCCAAATAATCCGTTTATTCCGGGTTTTCAGGTTGATATTCCCTGATAAGATATTATATTTACGGGATCAATGATCCGAGAGCATTATCAAAGGTGAAAGGAAAGAAAATGAGCAAAGCTGCCGGAAAAAAAGTCAATTTGTTACTCATCGGTCTGAGCAAACGCGGGAAAGCCCTGCTGGACCTGCTGCTGGAAATGGACGATGTGAACGTGGCGGCAGTCTGCGACGTGTATGAGGACCGTCTGCAGAACGCCGTTCAGGCAGTGGAAAAAGTTTACGGCAAAAAACCGGCCGCGTCGACCGATTACCGGGATCTGCTGGATGTCCCCGGACTGGATGCGGTCTTTACGCCGTCGAGCTGGACCAGTCATGTTCAGGTCTGCCTCGATGCGATGAATGCAGGACTGTATGCGGCCACGGAAGTCGGCGGAGCCACCAGCGTGCAGCAATGCTGGGACCTGGTCCGCACCTCGGAAAAAACCGGCAAGCCGTGCATGCTGATGGAAAACTGCTGTTACGGGCAGGAAGAACTGACGATTCTGAACATGGTCAAGCTGGGCCTGTTCGGCGAACTGGTGCATGCGGAAGGCGGCTACCGGCACGACCTGCGCCGTGAGATCTGCATGGGACATGTGGACCGGCATTACCGGCTGGACAATTATCTGCACCGCAACGGCGATGTCTACCCGACCCACGACGTCGGCCCGATCGCGAAATATCTGAACATCAACCGCGGCAACCGGATGCTTTCGCTGGTTTCCGTCGCCTCCAAATCGGTCGGCAACGAAGCATGGGTAAAATCCCACCTTCAGCAGTATCCGCAGCTGGAAGAGATCAACAACCGCGATTTTGCGATGGGCGATGTGGTGGTGACCACGATCAAATGCGCAATGGGCGAGACCATTACGCTGTTCCACGACACCTCGCTGCCGCGCCCCTACTCCCGCGGCAATCTGCTGCAGGGTTCCAAAGGGATCTGGATGGAAGACAAACACAGCATCTCGGTGGAAGGCATCACGCCCGTGAACGAAAAATCCTGGAATCCGCACTCCTGGTATGATCTGGACAAATTCTACAAGAAATATGAGCATCCGCTGTGGAAAAAATTCCGCAGCAGCGGCGTCAAAGGCGGTCACGGCGGTATGGATTTCCTGGTACTCCGCGCCTATCTCGAAGCGGTCCGGAATCAGACCCAGACACCGATCGATGTTTACGACACGGCGGCATGGATGTCGCTGACCGCACTTTCCGAAGAATCGGTTGCCATGGGCGGACATCCGGTAGCCATTCCCGATTTCACGGACGGACGCTGGATCAACCGGGAACCGATCGTGGAAGGGACCTACTGTCTGAACAAGATCTGCAAACCGGCCCGGACCCTGTAAAAAAAGAAAGGCATCCGGAAACCGGATGCTCTGGATTCGAAAACGGCGGCGAACAACCGCCGTTTTTTATTGGACTTTCACCGGACGGGCCAGCCGGGGAAGTTCCCGGCTGAAACACCAGCGCGATTACTGTTTTTTGTCAGCTGCTTTTTCGGCCTTTTCGACATCGGCCAGGTCGGCAGCGGAAACATGACCCACCACACGGCCGTCATCCAGCAGATTGGCCTGTTTTTTATCCAGGTCATGGAAGAGCCGGTAAAGGTCGATCGAACCGCCGATCATGAACCAGACGGTGGAAATGACGCCGATCAGACCGGAAACCATGATATGGGTCCAGAAGAAGTAATGCGCCCACCAGTAATCCGGCCAGGGAGAAATGGCGTTCCAGATCAGCACGGTGACGAAGGTAAGAAGAGTGCCGTAACCGAACGAATAGATGAAGACCGACCAGGCAAGGATCTTGTCGCCGGTGGTATACTGTTCGTCGATCCCGATCAGCTTCTTGCCGATCGCCTTGATGCTGAACGGAGTCTTTTCGACCGGCTTGCCGGTTTCGCTGTAAATGCCGCGGTGAAGCATGCGTTCGATATTGAACGGTTCCTTGCAGGTGAGCAGGGAAACGCCCCAGTAAAGGGCCACGGAAAGGAAACCGGTGATGAAAGCGATCTCCTGGGAGTTGATCGGGAATTTGCTGGGATTCATGTTCCAGACAATATAAGGATTGAAAGGACGGGAAGCGGCGGAAAGGAAACTGCCGACCGCTTCGACCCAGCCCATCTCGACCAGCCAGGGATATACGGTCCCGGCCCAGCTGTTCTGGAGCAGGATGCCGGCAATGGCGATGAAGGAACCGACGAACAGCGAAACGAAAGCGCCGGCGGTAGTGCCGCGCCGCCAGTAAAGACCGAACACGATCACGGGGCCGGCACCGCTGGTCCAGATGGCCCCGGTGATGGCAAAGAACATCAGGATATAATCCACCTGGGCGAAAAACAGGGAGAAGAAGAAGGCGAAAAGACAGACCCCAGTGATGCAGATACGGAGCAGAGTCAGCTGCTGTTTCGGGGTAAACGGAGTTTTCCGGAACGGGAGGATCAGGTCCTGCACCAGGATGCTGCCCCATGAATGCATGTAAGTGGTATCGGTGGAGACCAGCAGGAAAATCATGATGGCGCAGAAAATACCGGTGACGCCGATGGGCAGCATTTCGCGCATGGCGATCGGAACCAGCATCTGGCCGTAAATAGTATTGTAGGTACCGACTTTGCCGCGGAATTCCTTGAGCTGACCGAGAGTCTGTGCAGTGATCTGCTTATATGGTTTGTCCAGGGAAGGACTCTGGGTGATCTTCCGGCAGTCGGGACAATTCAGGGCGGGCTTTTTGGCCGCCTGACATTTTTTGCAGTAGATGACCGGAACTTTTTCCAGTTCGTATTTGTTTTTGGAGTTGGCAATAACGGCCTTGAGTTCTTCGATGACGGCGGGGGAAGCGGCGGTTTTCATCTTCGTCTCGGGAGGAACCGCCTGATACTGTTTGCGGATGTTTTCCCGGATCTTCGGATCCAGCCCGGGAGCGACATCGTCCAGAGTCTTGCAGGCCAGCTGGGTGCGGACATTTTTCGCCTCGCGGGCGTAATCGGGATGGTTCAGATAGGTGATGGCGGCAACGGCCATGAGGACATACATCATCACGGAGAAACCGGAGCGCCAGGAACCGAGCAGACCGCCGATCTTCTGTTCGTGCGGGGTGCGGGCGGCGGCATTGTAGCCCTGACTGCCGGACCAGGTCATACGGTGGGTCACCGAGTTGAACACGCCGACGAGGACATAGAACAGGTTGAAGTCACGCAGTTTGGCAATATCGAACGGGTTCAGGAAACTTTCATCGGGAGCGCGGTTCAGCATCACCGGCACCATTTCCTGAGTCCAGGAGAATTTCAGCAGGATAAATGCCACGATAACGACATACATCGGATAGCTGAGGATACCCTGAATACAGTCGGTAACCATGATCGTAACCTGACCGCCCAGCGTGATGATGGTCAGGGCGATGCCGAGGAAGACCATCATGCAGAGAGCAAAGGTGGGGAACTGCCAGCCGAAAAGATTGATATGGAGGGGCAGATCGAGGAAGTAGATCAGGAACCGGGCGCCGACCGCAGGGAACAGACCGTAATTCACAATACCGGAAATGGACTGCAGGACCGCGGCCACGATCCGGAAGGAACGGCTGTAACGGATCTCCAGGAACTGTCCCATAGTCATGGCTTTGGTTTCCCGGAACCGGTAAGTGCAGTAACCGGTCAAAGCGAAAAGCAGACCGAGCGGGCCGGTCATTTTGCTCCAGAACGACACGGCGAAACCGCAGTTGTAATACATTTCCACGATGGCGACGACGCTGATGAGCCCGAGTCCGGCCTCACCGCCGGCCACCGCCACCACGTAACGGCCGGCCACGCGTCCGGCGGTCAGGAAGTCCGCAACGCCTTTGACATACTTCTGACTTTTGAGTGCGATCGCAATGACCACGATCAGGGGAACGATCACGAAGAGCCAATCGATCCAATACATTTTTCCGTCCTTTCATATCTATTATTCATTCGAACAAGACAATAAATCTGTAGTATAACCGAAATCGGCTTTTTTTCAAGTCCGGATCGGAATAAAACATCAAAAAGGCGGAAATATAAAATTTGTTTCGATACTGAAAAAAACTATGAAATTTAAAACAGATCGCCTTGCATTTTCACTGATTCAGTGTAAATTTCATATATATTTTCCATATTGAGTGTTTTTCAAAAAAAGCGTTGTTAAAAAAATCATCGGAGGCCGTATTCCAACGGCAGTTACTGTGATATGGAGATGTTATTTTGAATAAAAATGACTTTTTTTTACTGAGACAAATGATACGCCGCAATGTGCAAAGCAGATTCCGCGGCAGCTTCTTCGGCTGGCTGTGGAATTTTCTGCTGCCGCTGCTGATGCTGACGGTTTACACGATTGTGTTCGGCGGATTTTTCAAGTCCCGCTGGGGAGTGGACATCGGAGAAAACAAGATGGTGTTTGCACTGGCGCTTTTTTCCGGAATCACACTCTATAATATTTTCAGTGAAAGTGTGGCCGTATCCAGCTACTGCATAACGGGCAACATCAACTATGTCAAGAAGGTCCGTTTCAAACTGGAACTGCTGCCGCTGTCGCAGACCTTGAGCACCTTTGCGCTTTCACTGACGTGGCTGCTGCTCCTGCTGATCTGTACGATATGGATTTTCGGAACCGGCTGCTGGAGCTGGTTTCTGCTGCCGGTAACCCTGCTGCCGCTGGTGCTGTTTTCCGCGGGAATATCCTTTCTGACGGCTTCACTGGGTGTCTATTTCCGGGATCTGCAGTATCTGATCAATATTCTGCTGCAGATGCTGTTCTTTCTTTCGCCGGTTTTTTACCGGCTGGGAAGTCTGCCGAAAGATTATCAGCAGCTGCTGCGGCTGAATCCGCTGGTATGGTTCATCGAACTGAACCGGGGAGTCTTGTTTTACCGGCTGCTGCCGGAATATTCCAGTCTGCCTCAGGCAAGTGATTATCTGATCTGTTATCTTCAGGGCATCGTTCTGTTTGTTCTGGGCTGGAGCTGGTTCCATCTGACGAAACGGGGGTTCAGCGATGTCCTCTGAAGTGATCGTTTCCGCCCGGAATCTGAGCAAAAGCTATCGGATCTACCGTCATCCGTATCATCGTCTGCTCCAATGTCTCTCCTTCGGACGCTTCAAAATGTATCACGAAGTGCAGGCGCTGAAGGACTGTTCCTTCGAAGTCAGGCAGTGTGAGTGTCTGGGCATCATCGGCCGGAACGGGGCGGGAAAAAGCACCGTTCTGCAGCTGCTGGCAGAAACCCTGATGCCGACCACGGGCGAATTGACGATCCGTGGGAGGATCGCGGCCCTGCTGGAACTGGGCAGCGGATTCAATCCCGAATTCACCGGCCGGGAAAATATTTTCATGTATGGAGCGATCCTCGGACTGTCGCCGGAAAAACTGGTCGAACGCTGTCAGTCGATCATTGATTTTGCCGATATCGGGGATGCGATCGAACAGCCGGTCAAGACCTATTCTTCGGGTATGGCGATGCGGCTGGCTTTTTCAGTTGTGGCACACATCGACGCCGATGTTCTGATCATCGATGAAGCGCTGGCGGTAGGCGATGTGGTTTTTGTCCAGAAATGTTTTGCCTTCCTGCGGGAATTCATCAAGACGCATACGGTGATTCTGGTAACTCATGATGTTGCCGCGGTGCGCGATCTGTGCGACCGGGTGATCTGGCTCGATCAGGGACGGGTGGTAGAGGACGGTCCGCCGGCCAAAGTCACCGATGATTACCTGGCGCATTGTTACGAACAGCAGCAAGGTGAATCCCAGATCGAAACCAAAGAACCGGAACCGAAGCCGGAGCCGAAACCCTCGGATCCGACCTCGGATGTCCGGGCAAAGACCTGGGAAGAGCATCCGGAAGCTTTGCCGAAATACAGCTTTTTCGCCTTTGATGAAAATGCGCCGAGTTTCGGTAAAGGCGGAGCACGGATCCGGGATATACACTTTACGGATCTGGAGAATCATCCTCTGACGGAATGCTGCGGTGCGGAAAAGATCCGGCTGGTCCTGAATATCGATATCCTGGAAAAAATGAACTCGCCGATCGTCGGATTTGCATTCCGGAACAAACGAGGGGAAAACCTGTTCGGCGACAACAGCTATGAAGTTTACAAAGACCATCCGGTTTCTCTGGAGGCCGGCGAAGTGCTCGAAGCGGTGTTCGAATTCGAAATGCCCCGGCTGCATCCGGGTGAATATACGCTTCATGCCGCGATCGCAGAAGGAACCCAGGACGAACATGTTCAGCAGCAGTGGTTCCATAACGCGCTGACCATAGTGAGTTACTACCATGGCAAGACGGGCGTCATGGTGGGAATCCCGATGCAGAAGATATCTTTGCGCCCGATCAGCAAGCAGAGTTAACCAAATAAAATATCAAGCATAGTATTCGAAGAGATGAAAAAATGAGTGACGAACGATTTATTCCCGGAACCAGCCGGATCACGGAAATTGAAAGTTTTCATCGTTATCTGGCTGCAGCTGATTTATGTCATGGCAAAAAAGTTTTGGATATCGCATGCGGCGAAGGTTACGGATCGAACATTCTGGCATCAACCGCACGCGAAGTCGTTGGCGTGGATATCTGCGAGGAAGCCATCGTTCAGGCAGGGAAAAAATACGTTTCCAACAACATTTCTTTCGTCTGCGGCGATGCTTATTCCCTTCCGTTTCCGGACGGAACATTCGACTGTGTGATCTCATTCGAAACCATCGAGCACCTGGAGAATCCGAAACAGCTGCTTGCCGAAATCCTCAGAGTTCTGAAACCGGAAGGATTCGTCATCCTGTCTTCTCCGAACAAAAAGGCGTTCGACCGCCGCAATCATTGCGAACACGGAGAAAACATTTTCCATAAAAAAGAAATGGAAAATGCTGAACTCATTGCGCTGATGAAACCGTTTTTCCAGAAAATCGCACTCTATTCCCAGGATTCCTTTTTCAGTTCCCAGATCACGGGGCAAGATTCCGTCATGCACTATTTTGTCAAAAACGATAAGGATAAAATCATCCGGCATGAATCATTGCGCCAGACCCAATATTCCATCGTGCTGGCCGGCAACAGCGATTTACCTTCCCTGCCGACTACCTCCTATATGGATGCCCATTTCGATGAGCAGTTCGGGTATCAGCCGGACGATGAATCCATTGTCAATCAATTCGGTCTGCACGGAAAATTCGAAAAAGCCACCGCCGAACTGGCAGAGAAACGCGGACAGGTGGAACAGCTCCAGGCACGGGAAACGACGCTCAGCAAAGCCCTGAATGACGAAAAAAATGCCCATCAGGATGCCAGAAAACATCTGTCGGACACCCTCGCACAGGTCGAACAACTCCGCAATGAGGAAAATTCTCTCGGCAATGCCCTCGATGCGGAAAAGAAGGAGCATCAGGAAACCAGAAACCGCCTTTACGAAGCTCTCATTCAGATGAAACAGCTCCAGGATCGGGAAAACGCTTTCGACCAGACTCTCGATGACGAAAAGAAAGGTCATGCGGAAACCAGAAACCAGCTTTCCGAAGCTCTCAGTCAGGTGAAACAGCTCCAGGATCGGGAAAACTCTTTCGACCAGACTCTCGATGCCGAAAAGAAAGAACATCAGGAAACCAGAAACCGGCTTTATGAAGCTCTCATTCAGATGAAGCAGCTTCAGGATCAGGAGAGTTCCCTGAGCAAGCTCCTCGATGACGAAAGGAACGCGCATCAGGATGCACAAAAACGCCTCTCCGATTCTCTTCATCAGGCTGATATGCTGCAGGAACGCGAGGCTTTGCTGTCTGACAAATTGAAAATCAGCCAATCCGCGCTGGAACAGGCGGATCAGAAAACTGATGCCATGAGCAATGAGCTCAAAAATGAAAGAACCGGGCATCAGGAAACCAGGAACCGGCTTTACGAATCTCTCAGTCAGATGAAACAGCTCCAGGAGCGCGAAAATACTCTGAGCAAGCTCCTGGATGACGAGAAAAACGCCCGTCAGGATGCACAAAAACGTCTTTCCGATTCTCTTCATCAGGCTGATATGCTGCAGGAACGCGAGACTTTGCTGCTCGAACACCTGGAGACCAGCAAAACCTCTCTGGAACAGGCGGGAAAAGAACTGGGATTCCTGCGCCAGACCTTGAATGACAAAAACGTCGAACTCCAGAATGCCCATGATTATCTGGGCACGATGGAAAGCCAGTATAATGTGGTCTGCAGTACTGCCTCGGCACTGCGGAATGATCTGAATTCAACCACGCAGAAACTGAACTCTTCCGAACATGATCTCAAAGAATGCCGGACAAAACTGCAGTCAGCCGAAAATGATCTGTCCACTCTCCGCGGTCAATTAACGGATCAGAACAATTTGCATGCCAGGATCACGGAATTGGAACAAAATCTGTCCCAGGAACAGGCCAGATATCAAAACCTCTGTGCCGAATACGAAACGTTAAAGTCCGCCTGGTCACTGCGGATCTTCGGCAGATTCCAGGTGCGCCGGCGCGCACGGGAGACAGTCCAGGCATTGAAACAGGGCGGCAAATGGCTCGCCGGCAGGCTGAATCAGCACTTCCATATCTTGTCTCCGGTTCGGCAATACCGCAATGCCGCTCAATTTCTGGGGAAACACACGGGACAGGCAGTGCACAGCTTCCGGCTTTTCATGTTTCACATCTGGAAAAAGAGTTTGGACTGGCGGCGGGTGCCTTATGACAGGCAAGTGGCTCTTCTCCATTCCGCTTATGAGCGCTGCGGCTCGCTGCTGGAAAACGAACAGGAATACCGCGACTGGCTCGGACGGCAGAAATTTGATTTTTATAAAAAACTCCAGTCGGGTGCCGGATTGACGGTTCCCGAAGATCTGCCGCTGACCTCGATCGTCATTCCGGTTTATAACAATCTTAAATTTACCCTTGCCTGTCTGCATTCCATTTACAGCATCAACAGTAAGGCGCCTTTCGAAGTGATCGTGGTGGATGACTGCTCGCAGGAAAATTATTCGGTTTTGCGCCGTCACTATCCGAAAGTCCGACTGATCCGGAATCAGAAGAATCTCGGCTTCCTGCTTACCGCCAACCATGGTGCGCAGGAAGCCAAAGGCGAATATATCGTGTTTCTGAACAATGATACGGAAGTGCTGCCGGCCTGGCTGGATGAACTCGCAACGGCGCTGTATCATCATCCTGATGCCGGAATGATCGGCTCCCAATTGATCCACATGCGGACGGGCACTCTTCAGGAAAGCGGCAATCTGATCTGCAAAAGCGGAGAAATGCTGCCGCTGGGACGGGGAATCGATCCGAATCATCCGGAATTTACTTATTTCCGCGAAGTCGATTTCGTTTCGGCCGCCAGCATTATCCTGCGTAAAAAAGTATTTGACGAAATGAAAGGCTTCGACATCAGTTATGCTCCGGCCTATTTCGAAGATCCGGACCTGGGTCTGCGTCTTCAGAAAGCCGGTTATCACAATTATGTCATGCCGCTTTCGCGGGTTCTGCATTATGAGATGATCTCTTACGGAAATACCCTGGAAGGGGCCTGCGAGAAAAACCGGCAGTTCTTTTTCAACCGCTGGAAAGATTATCTCGCCAAACATGCGCTCTATGATAATCTCCAGGACTTCGCCAACTGCCGTAAATTTGCCCATGAAAGACTGTTGTATATCGATGCCGAAACACCGATGGCCGACCGCGGGTCCGGCGGCATGGATGCGATCTTCTTTATGGAATATTTCCTCAAACGCGGTCTCGATGTCGTTTTCCATGGTGAATATACCGCGGGCGGCACGCCCAAATATACGGAAATTCTTCTCCGCATGGGGGTGGAATGCATCAATCAGCCGCACCGCAAGGTCTGGGAATATCTGGAAGTCGCCGGCTGGTGTTTCAAATGGCTGTTCATCTCCCGGGTTTACCAGGCTCAGTGCTTCGACAGTCTGCTGAAAAGATTCTGTTCGCAGGCTCACTACATTTTCAACACCGTCGATCTGCATTTCATTCGTGAAAAGCTGGAAGCCGATCTGCGGGACGATCCGAAATTGCGCCGGCAGGCCAAATGGACCAAAATGTTTGAACTCACGGTCGCGAAAAACGCGGATGCGACCATCGTGATCAGCGAGGATGAAAAACGGATCCTCGAAAATGAATACGGCATGACCAATGTCTGGCATATTCCCCAGGCCCGGCCGGTGGCCGGACGCAAAGAAAACGTCAAACGCAAAGGTGCGGTCTTTGTCGGCAGCGCTCATCCGCCCAACATGGACGGCCTGCGTTATTTCCATGATGAGATCCTGCCCCTGCTCCCGTCGGATTTCCATTTGACGATTGTCGGTGAAGCCCTGCGGGATGTCATGAGTCAGAAACCCGAATATCAGGATCTGCTGAAGTGCCCGCAGTTCGAATTCGTCGGCTTTGTCCAGGATCTGGGTGATGTCTTCAATACCGCCCAGCTCTCCATTGCTCCGTTGCGCTACGGCGCCGGAACCAAGGGCAAAGTCGCCAGCAGCATGTCCTTCGGCGTTCCATGCGTCAGCACGAATTTCGGCGTCGAAGGCACCGGCATGATCCCCGGCAAGAACATCATGCTGGGAAAGACTCCGCAGGAATTCGCCGATGCCATCCGGAAATTGTGCACCGATCCCGTTTTGTGGCGGAAAATTTCCGACGGCGGGCTGGAATTCCTCAGAAGCAAATATGATCCCGATCAGGTGGCGGCTCAAGTGGATAAGATTTTCGACTTCATCATCGAAAAATACAAGAAGTCGCCGCAGCCGCATGGCGATTGGGCCGAGACCATGGCTCTGCCGAAACAGGAAGAGCTGGACGCTGTTGCCCTGGAGTGATTTCCGGCCCGATGCCTGATCTCTCCGACATTATCGCCAACTATTTCGAACGGGGTTATCGGTTCCGAAAACACGAGGCCGCACATCCTTTCCGGGCTCGAAGTCCCAAGCCGGTATTTCTGATCCACGGCTGGGGCGTCCGCGCCGTTTCGATGGAAAAACTCGCTCATGCGCTGACAGAACCCGGATTCACCGTATTCAATTACGACTATCCCACGGCGGAGCGGAATATCGAAGCGCATTCGCAGATCTTTCTCGACCTGTATCGGCGGACTTGGCAGCAGGAACACCTCACCCGGAAAGTATATTTCCTGACTCACAGCATGGGAGGGATTCTTCTGCGCTCCGCGATGACGAAGATGACGGAAGCGGAATGCCGGAAAATCGAAGCCATTGTGATGCTCGGCCCGCCGAATCGCGGTTCCGTACTGGCGAGCCTCGGCAGAAGCCGGCTCGTCCGGGCATTCAACGCCTCGCTTGCCGATATGACCACTGACCGGGACTCTTTTGTCAGAAACATCCCGTCTCCGCCTTTTTTGCCGCCGGTCGGAATCAT
>JAZUCR010000229.1:0-2673 GCA_045639225.1 Victivallales bacterium | reverse complement strand
CACGCCCGGAATGATGGCATACGGCACCCAGTTCAGGGCAGGGGACGTGCCGTTCGATTTCATCGACAATTTCCAGCGCATCAGCCAGATCCGCATCTCGATGGGCGACCGTATCCCGGTCCACGCCGATCCGGTTTACTGGCATCCGCAGGAATCGCCGATGAACATTTCCCGCCACATGATCGCTTCGCTCGGCGGCGTGCCGATGCTTTCCATGGATCTGCTTGCGGTCAGCGAGACCGAAAAACGGATCATCCGCCGCTGGCTGAAATTCTATGAAGAACATCTGGAAACGTTCTGCTTCGGCCACTGGAAAGTGGTCCATCATCAGAGCAATACCGCTTATATGAGCGTGACCGGCAAAGACGAAAGCATTGTCATCCTGCTCGATCCGGCCAGGCTGAACGAGTCGGTGAAGGACCTCAAAGGGACAGTCACCGTGCTCAACCTTTCGGAATACGATCTGGAACTGGCCGGGGCCGAAACATCCGACGGCGAAGGCAATGCCGGCACCGCAGGCATCATCGTGCCGGGTGGCGCCGGGATCCGGAAATGATCCTTACATGGAGAAACGTAAACCAGATTTGAGGCAATGATGAAAGCGATCCCATTTTTGGCAGTCCTGCTGGCCGCAGGGCTCTGCAAAGGAGAAAACATGAAACCGATCACCCGAGCCGCAAATGACAGTATCATACTGGAAAATTCCGCAGTCAGGATCGAACTGGAAACCAACCGCGGCGGCATGATCGGCAGCTGGCTCGACAAACGCAGCGGACGCGAGGAGATCTACCGGTCGGTCGACGGGAAATTCGGTTCGCTGGCGGAACCCCGTTTCGGCGGCCGACCCGGCGCAAAGGAATATGCCTCCGCAAAACAGCAGGTCACAGTTCTGGAAGACACTGCCAAGCTCAAAAAAGTCGCTTTCAGCCATACGCCGAAAACCGGTCCCAATCAGGGGATCGAATGCCGGACGGTTTACACCTTCCATGCCGGACGTTCCATTCTGGAAGTCGAATGGCAGATCTGCAATCATACCGACAAGATGCGGCGGATCACGCCATGGGTGCGGAACACCGTAGCGGGGTATCGCGATATCGGCATTTCCATGAACACCAACAACCGGGGCAATACCGGCGATACCTCGTTCCCCAGTGCTTTCGGACACATGCACAAGATCTCCAGCGGCGGAGATTTCTTCATTGCTCCCGCGCGCAACTGGTTCGCCCGGGTCGCCAAGGAATATCAGAATCCCAAAAACGGCCTTCTTTATTTCGTCTTCGACTATGAGTCGCTTTTTCAGCTCTACGTTCTGCATTTCAAGTATATCCACTGCATGGAGATGATCTTCGTCCCGCGGAATATCGAGCAGGGAAAGAGCATCAGCTGCCGCTACACGATCTGTTCGGCAGGCTCGCTGCAGGATGTCCGTTTCGCCTCGCGCTATGCAGCCGCCGATCTGGAACGCACCGGCAAAGGGCTGCATCTTTCCGTGACCTCGACCGGCAACTACGGCGAGGTGACCGCGCAGCTGACCGGAGCCGATGGCAAGACCTCGCCCGAACGAAAGATCACGCTCAAACGCGGAGAAACTGTCACCGCCGACTTTCCCGATCTGCCGGGTTCGGTATTTGAACTGAAACTGATGCAGGACGGCAAAAACCTGATGCGTCCGGAATATGATCCGGATTCGAGGTTCGAAATGACCTGCACGCTGGAAACGATCCGCTCGACTCAAGCAGCGTATGTGGATGAACCTCGGATCTTTGCGCCGTGGGAGCGGAAAACGCCGGCTTTCCCCGAAATTGCCCCGCGTGAAATCACCGTAAAGCATCCGATGAAGACCTTGTCGGCCGGGCTGACCGCCTGGGCGCAGACCGGGACCGAACGGATCTTCGAAAGCGATATTCCAGAAAAGAAACTTCCGGCAGTCTCCGTTTTTTCCGTGGCCGCCGCCGGCGGGGAACGCGAGAATTTCCAGATCGCATTGCATAATTCAGGGAAAACCGATCTGAAAGACCTGTCCGTAGTCATCCGCGGCTGGGAAAAAACCGTTCCCGACTGTGTCTGCCATCCGGTGGAATATGTTCAGACCACCCAGCCGTCTTCATTCGGCAATTATCCGGTGGGACGCTGGCCGGATGTGCTGCTCGATCCGGGCGAATTCACGCTGCCGGCAGGCAAGACCCGCTGTGTCTGGATCTCCCTTCAGGTCCCGCGTGGAACCGCCAAAGGGCTCTATCCCGCCGAACTGAAAATCTGTCAGGGGAAAAAGATTCTGGCGGAACTGCCGCTGTCTCTCCGGGTCTTCGGTTTCGAACTGCCGGTCCGTCCGTTCTTCCGGACCGATGTCGGCGGATTTTTCTCCAAGCCCAGAATGATGGAGATGCTGAAAAAAGATTTTGCCGTGACCAAAAACGCCAAGCAGCTCGAAACCGAACTGTTCGACCATCTGCTGTCGCGCCGGCTGAGTCCGCGCGGATTCATTCAGGGCTGCCGCGATGCGGCGAAATTCGAAGCCGAACTGACGCGCCGCATCAAGCTCGGTGCGACCAGCTTCTTCATTCCGCTGAACCTGACCGCCAAACAACGGGCGGCCGTGGAAGCGATCCTGGAAAAACATGGTGTCCTCAACCGGAGTTTCGTCTATGCCTTCGATGAGATCCATCCCGAACA
>JAZUCR010000228.1:0-2981 GCA_045639225.1 Victivallales bacterium | reverse complement strand
CCGTGGACCAGCATCCGGTGCGGATCGGCGCCGGAGCCTGCCGTCTGCTGCTGGTAAAGATCGAACATCCGGAAAAAACCATGCAGGAATTCCTCGATACCGAACTGGTCAATCTCCAGAACATCCCCGTGATCCAAAGATGAAAGAGGAAATCAGCTTCCGGTGCGGCCGGATCCTGATGAAACCGGTTCCGGAAAAGACGATTTGCAGAACATTCGAGACTACCGCACCTGCTGAATGAAAAAACTCAACCATTCATTCGGGCGGACCGTGTATTTTTCCGGCAAAGTATCAGTAGATTTCCACTTCGGTCAACAGTCGTTTGGAAACGTCATCTCCATCGGCAGGATAGGAAAACTTTTCGAATTCGATTCGGACCAGATCGGACTGCGCCCCGTCCAGCGGGACCGGAATTTCCGTTTTCCCGTCAGCATTGCTGAAAGGGAACGTTTTCCCGTTTACAATGACTTTTCCGGATTTCAGGTTTCCGCATGGCGAATAGAGTTTGACCAGTTTCAAAGGTGCGGCCGATGAAAGGCGGAATTCGAGCCATGGTTTTTTATCCTTGGACTGTGGTTTCCACGTATATTCGACCCGGTTCGGTGCGGTCAGCCCGTCGATCAGATAATAGAGCGACCCGGTTTTTCTGGTCATATAGAAACGTGCATCGGACGAGGCTGAGATTTTCGGGACTCCCGGATCCAGCTGACCTTTGCTGTAACGGATATAGTCGATCGAAAACATTTCGCCCTGACCGATCAGGTTTCCCGGTTTTTTTCTGGCAGCATGGAATTTTTCAATGGCAGCCAGAGTATCCGCCACGGGAGTCAGCTTCGCGGCAATGCTCTTGTCGCTGAAATAAATCCGGGTTTCATTGGGTTCGAAACAATCGGAGAAAATCCCGTTTTTCACGCTTTTGCCGATTTTTCCGCCTTCCTCGTAAAGCGTGCCGCTGAAACGATTTTTCAGTTGAAACTCCACATTGATTTTCTGCATGGCAGTATTAACTGCGATCAGACACAGTTTTCCGTCGTGAACCTTCAATCCTGCCTGGAAATGCGGTTGGTCCGGCGCCGTCCTGACCGTTACGCCGTCTTTCACTGTATTTTCCAGCAGATATTCCTTGGCTTCGATAAGCGCTCTGCCGATTTCCGGCGGACCCAGTATGACGGCAGAAAAACGCTGACTGTCGAACCAGGCATAAAGATTGAACCCTTTGACATTATGGATGACCGCCTGAAAAATCTGGCTGCGCAGATCATGATAATTCGGTGCGATACCACGGAGTTTCCCATCTTCCGAGAGATCGGGCCAGCAGGAAGCCTGCGGCATTTGCCAGGCCGGACGCAATGACGTGGAAACTTTGGCGTAATCCGAGGAGTCCCAACGGACTTTTCCGGTGGTCCCGTCTTCGAAATATCGCGGATAGCAATCCGGCAGCAGAATATCGCACCCTTTGTAATATTTGCGGATTCCCTCTTTTCCATAGTTCAGCATGAAACAGGGATGGTAAGGATCGAGTTCCGCAATCAGATCGCGTGCTTCCTCATACCAGGCCGGGTTGTTGTCGCGGCACTCGGGTTCATCGGCCATGTAATAACCGATAACGCCTTCCTGTTTGCTGATTTCCGAAACGAATTCAACGATTTTCCTGCGCTGTTCCGGGGTAAGACTTTTTTTACGGGTTTCGGGATCCTTGAAGATGATCGAGCGCCAATCGGAATAACCGCCCAGATCCTGAAACGGAATGACCAGTGAACGCAGCCTGTATTCACGAAAATTCGAACTGACCAGCCGGATCGCGTTGTCCATATCTCTGAACCGCGTGATCATGACGATCGAATTGTAATAGGGAAAACGCGGGCCGTGCGTGGAATACCAGCCGAACGGCATGAAAAGTTTTCCATCCACATGCGTCGCGCCGCGGCTGTCCAGCCATACTTCTCCTTTCCGGTAAGGCAGTTTCCGGATTTTTACCGAAGCGGTCAGTTTGCGTCCGTTTTTCTCCCCGGAGACCGTCAGCGTATACCGTCCGTCCGGCAGTTTTCCGCCATCGAATTTCACCTTGTCCCGTCCGGTGGATCTGGCGATTTTACGAACTTCCCGGATGCCGTTTCCAGTCAGTTCCGCATGCAGCGGGATTCCGGTAAATTCACTCAGTTCGATCTCCGCCTCGATCGTTTTATCCGGCATGGTGAAGTAAAGATTGTTGCGGTAAACCGGTTTTTTCAAAGTGACTTTCAGCGGGATATATTCCAATTTGACTTTTTGGATGAGCTGTTTGAGCAAAACCGGTTTTTCCCGATTGGAAGCCAGCTTCCAGCGGAAAAGATATTCTCCGTTTGGAACCGACGGAATGGTCATGTCGAACTGCTGATAGGAATTCGCCCGCAGCCGGATCGTATTCCGGGAGGAGTACACCTTTCCAGTTTTCAGATCGGTCAGGGAACCCGTCTGCCGGAAGATGCGGAACGATTTGGTGTTGTTGTGGATCGTTGCGGAAACCCGGCAGGACTGCCCGTTTTGAGCATGCAGGATTTCGGGCTTGAAATTTTCAATATCATACTGGAACGCCGTCGGAGTAAATCCCTGAACCGAAACCACGTTGAAGGCTTTCGGAATTACATGACTGCGCTTGGACATGTATGACCAGGAGGAGAGTTCTTCCGGTTTTACCGACCAGCGGTTGCGTCCGACATTGATTCTCCAGCGCTCGGAATCCGCAGGAGAATAATTCATGGAGCCGAACGGAATGGCTGCTTCCACCGTCCATTTATTCTGCTCTTTCCGGCTCTTGACGCAGGCGGAACTGCGCCACTCGGTATCGAATTTGTAGCTGCCGAGACCGGTATTGTCATCCTCGCCGAGCAGGTCTTGACAACCGCCGTTGACATCCACGGCAATTTTGTAAAAACTCAGGATTTTCGCATCCGGAACCAGGTTGATCTCGATCGAATCATTTTGCCAGGAACCGGGATTCC
>JAZUCR010000227.1:0-6705 GCA_045639225.1 Victivallales bacterium | reverse complement strand
ATATCCTGATGCGTTACAATACACTCCACTCAAAGTGTTGAACCGCCGTATGCCGAACGGCACGTACGGTGGTGTGAGAGGACGGCCGCCCCAATAAGGCGCGGCCTCCTACTCGATTATCATCGGGGTCATCAACGGGGAATCGGCTATCCCGAAAGAGTGGCTTTCCAGCCTGCGGGAATACAGGATCGTCTCTCAGATGGCCGACGACCTCTGGAAACGTTTCGAATGCGGACCGGACGGTCATGTCACCGACCAATGGTGGGCGAAATACCCCGGGTTCTGACGATCCGGTGCTCCTGTTTTTCAATGCGTCAGTCGAATTGGGTATGTAAGCATTTCTGTTCGCGAACGCAGACGGTCCGATATGTTTTTTTCGTAAATCTTCCGCTTCTTGTTTTTAACCTTGATTTTTATCTTTTTTGAGTTATATTACCATGTCTCCGGTAATTAACGCAGGAATTACCGGAGACATGAATTTTGTCATCGAACTCATTTTTATCGAGCTCAATGTCACTTGGCCGGATCCGGCGGGACAGGAAGGCAGTTCATTTTGAAGTCGGTCTGTTTCGAAGGGTCAGCTTTGCAAAAGTTTCTCATCGAAGATTACCGATTCGGTGAGGATCCAGCCGGCAGGGAAAATACAGATAATCCAATGTCGATTCGATTTGCTCCAGCGAAAACGGCAGATTCATTGTTTCAGCATGACATCTGCCATGGTCAACTGGGCATACCGCCAGGTGATCTCATCATTCAGCGTGACGCGTTTGGGCATGATCTCGATTCTCTTTCGTCAGACGGTAGAGTTTCGGTTCGAAACCGGTGAACAGATCGTCTTTCGGAACGCCCGGCAGGCTGCATGAAAAGGGCACCTCGTTCGGACTCGGATTGACGACCATCAGCAGCGTTTCCCCGGACGGCGTTTTGACCGCTTTGCCGATGAACGGCTCGGGGATTTTCACCGGGATCTCTTTTCCCGCCGCCCACGCATCGTAGAACGATTCGATTTCCGCAGGGATGCCGGAAAGCAGCGACCACAGACGGGAACGTTCGGGCGGCAGAAAACCGTGACCCATGTGGATGATATTGCCGGAAAAACCGTTCAGGATGGACAGATAGACCGCTGCCCGGATCTCCTCGGCGAGCCGGCAGACTTTGTCCGGGATTGTGCCGCCGAGCCAGAAGATGACCGGCTTGTCCGGTCCGACATCCTGTTTGACACGGAGCATGTCCCGCTGCAGATTCGGCATCATGGTCCGGGCATAGCTGGACGACCAGAACGCGATTTCCAGAACATCACAGGCCGGAGCAAAGTCCCAGATCCGGGACGGACTGTCGATCTGGATCGAAAAGATCATTCCCGGAACGGTTTTTTTCAAAGTCCGATAGACATTATACATGAAATCTTTGGAATCCGCGGGGACCAGTTTGCCGTCGGCATCTTTGACCGCCAGCGGGATCTGCGCCTCGTAGGAGATGCGCCAGAGCCGCGGGATCTGGTGCTTCCGGTATTGGCGGACCTGGGCGGACAGTTTTTCCGGATACACCTGTCCCGGCGGGAAGACCCGGGCGAGGAACGGCTGACGGATCAGCTTGCCTCCTGCCGGAGCTGCCAGGACCACCGCATTCTTGCGGACCGCGGCACGGTTGAACAGCAGATTGAACGCATCGGAAAATTGCGGGAATGATTTGGCCGTGGGGGAAAGTCCGAACAGAAAGACCGGTTTGCCGCCGCGGCAGAGCCGTCCGCTGGAAATCGTCAGCACCTGTCCGGCCTCCAAAGGCCCCAATGCGGGCGCGCGGTCGAGCACAAACAATACCCGCGAGGCGGTGTTCTGCTCGTTGGCCGCTTCCAGCACATAGCGCCCCGGAGCCAGTCCGGCCAGCGAAATGGAATTTCCCGAAGCCGTGCGGACGACTTTCCGGCCGCTGTCATACAGCCGGACGGTGACCGCACCGGAGAGATCATGCCGGAAATTGATTGCCGAGTCGGTCGGAACGTAATAATACCGGTCGAGCTGAAGCATGCCCCCGGACATGGGGAGAATGCCCGCCGACTGACACCTGATCTCGCCCGTCCGAGGATTTTTCAGGACGATCCGCGCGGGGATCCCCGCTTTCAGCGGCAGGTTCCGGAACGGCAGCGGTATCTGAACCGAAAGCGAACCGTCCCGCATGACAACTTCTTTGGACCCGCGGAGTTTTCCGTCGGAATAAAACTCCAGCTGCAGCGGCAGCCGGGACCGGACCAGCGAGGTGAAGTCGAGCTGCAGCAGATCCTGTTTCAGCCGGATATTCTGCAGTTCAATGGAAGCCCCCGTTGGTGCGTCTTTTTCGAAAACGACTTCCGAAAACTGCGTGAGATCATGGAAATCGCCGGCGCCGGAATGACTGGCGGTGATGCGTCCCTGTCCGGAGGAGACGTCATTGCGTGCCAGATTCATCCGCCAGACCTCGCCCGGCTGCGGCTTAGCGGCATTGAAATCGCTGAACGGCACGCTCAGACGGAAATGCCATTCCGACCCTGAAACGCGGCTTTCCAGAACTTTTCCGGAGGGTTCCCAGCCGGTATCCCGGCAGCGTGCGGTATACATATATCCGGACGGACTGATCCCGAAATGATAATAGATTCCGTTCTGTCCCGCAGGCGCGACCTGGAATTCGAAGACTTCGCCGCCGAATACCGACATCTCGTCGCCGGGTTTTCCCGTTGCCTTGAAGGTTTTTCCGGGCGGCACGGTCAGCACCGCGTCCAGCGTCAGATGCGTGGCGGTATATTTCAGTTCGAGCCGGGAAGCGGCGCCATACCACTCCCCGGAATTGCGCCGGAAGATCCCGACCGGGGCGGACGGATTCAGGAAGATTTTCTCTCCCGCACTCAGAAATCCCACACAGAAAATTGCCAGACAGGAAAGCAGAATCTTCATGGTCCGTCCTCCCGGATTCAGAGCTTGATCATGTCGCGGTAGGCCGCGGTTTCCCGCAGCATGCTGTCCATCTGCCGGAGCTTCCAGTCCAGATGCCATTCATCGCAGACATATTCCATGGAGGGTTCCCAGCCGATGCGCGAATCGGTGCGGACCACGTCGAAGGTGTCTTTGACGTTTTCGATCTCCCGATGCGCCAGCGCCTCGATCTGATCCAGCAGTTTCAACATGGTTTTCCGGTCGGAGGGGACCTGGAGCTTTGTGTTGAGGATCCACCAGTTCTTCATGTTGAGCGTGGTCCGGATCGAGTTGCGGATGAATTTGCCCAGCACGTAAAGCAGTTCGTAATTCCGCATCTTCTTCGCCTCGATCCGTTTTTTGGCGGCGGCCAGACGGGTGAGTCCGGAATCCCACATTTTCAACATCTTTTCCAGCTCTTTGATCTCGACCGGATAACGCAGCGGGCCCGGCGACTGGTTGGCGTTTTCATACGGCATGTAAAGCGTCCGCACGATGCCGCCGCCGAAATGCGCGTACGGCGCCGCCGGGAACGGGATCTCCTTGCGCGCCATCACGCGGGAAATATTCGGCTGGAAGATGAACGGATAGGCAGGTCCCACCCGCCACGGGCCGTACTGGTCTTCGTTGGTGCCGATGTAGTGGTCCATGGATTCGCTCCAGATCTTCCAGACCGCGACGATTTCCGGAGCGGCTTTGCGCCCGTAGTCGCGCGAGGCGGATTTGAGCAGGATCTTTTCCACATCCGTTTCGCCGTCGGACCAGAAGATCTCCTTGGCCAGATCGTTGCAGGGATTCGGCCACCAGCCGTAGTGGTGCGTTTCATAGAAACTGTCCACATGGCATTTGAAGAGATATTTTTTGAGCACTTCCATGCGGTGTGCCCAGCGGAACGGCACCGGCACATACGGCACCGTGCCGAAATCCCACGACGCCCCGGCGGTGTTGCTGGTGACGCGCACATGTTTGAACCCGAGCGCGGCGGCGTTTTCCGCCTCGCTGGTAAAGTAGAAACCCGGATCGGCGGCGGAAATGCTGTAGTCCATCACCGGACAGCTCAGATCGCCGCGCTTGTTCAGCTTGAAGATGTCGTACGTGGTATGGATCGTGATGTCCCGCGGGATGGCTTTCAGGAATTTCTTCCGGTCTTTCGCCGGCGTGTAGCCCCAGTTGTAGGTGTTCAGGATGACTTCCGCTTCCGGCTTGACTTTGTGGACGGCGTCGGCGACGCGTTTGACGAATGCCGGATAATCATAGCACGGATACCAGCCCGGGCTCGGACGCGTGTCCGGAATGCCGTCGTGAACGCTTTCCTTGTATGGCTTGCCGGTGGTGTGCGGGTCCTTGCTCGGGAAGCTCAGAGATTCGCCGACCAGATGGATCGCCGCCGCGCCGGGATGACGCCGGAAAATATTGCCGAAAACACTGTCGAAATATTCTTCCGCATCGGGATCGTCCGGATGCTTGTAGCATTTCAGGTAACTGTAGATCACCGTGTCCAGTCCGTAGGAGGCGGCGCGTTCGATCACGTCGTTGACGTTGCAGTAGCCCCGCGTCGTGGTGTCGGGATTCTTGATGAAAATATCGATCGCGTTGAATCCGGCATGCACGATGGCATTGAGCTGCCAGTCCGGGAAATCGTCGATGCTGCAGCCGGAATGGACGCTGCGCATCCGCGCCAGCGGTTCACGCAGTTTCTTCCCGGCGGGAATGAACGGCGCTTCGCGGTAATTCATCAGATCTTCCAAATGGATCGCCCCGTAGAAAATGCTCCGGTCATCGCAGCCGCAGAGCACGATCCCGTCATCCTCGGCTGCGTCCAGAATGAACGCGCCTTTCTTCTCCGGTTTCGGGTTGTTGCAGGTGCAGAACGATTTCGGGATCAGCAGCACGGTTTTGTCCTTCCGGCCCGGACCCTTTTTCACGATCACGGGGACCGATACGTTCATGCTGACCAGCAGATATTCCTGCAGATCTTCCGCGGCACGGCGTACCAGCGGACCCGCGCCTTCCGGGATTACGATCTTCCACTTGGCGTCAAGCTCGATTTCGCCTTTCCCCGCAACCGCTTTCGGGTCGCGCCGGTCCGGTTTGAATATCTGACGCATCCGTTTCAGAAAGTCGTAATTTTTTTCCTGGATCATCTTCGTTCTCCTCTTTTTTAGCAGTTAGATTTTCGATGGCTACAGTAAGATAGCACAGAAGCGCCTGCATTCAAGAGGAAAATGGCGCATTCCCGCCAAAAAAGATCAGCGGTCCGCTCTTGAAAAACCGGTCAGCCCGGTTATATTATGACCGAACCTGCAAACCGTCAAACAAGGAAATGCTGAAAATGAAAATCCCGATGAACGAACTTACCGCCCGCGCCCAGAATCTGCTGGAACGCGCCGGAGTGCCCGCCAAGGCCGCCGCCCGGACCGCCGAAACCCTGGTCAGCGCCGATGCCCGGAACATCCATTCGCACGGCGTGGTCCGTCTGGCCCGGTATATCGACTGTATCCAGAGCGGCGGCATCCGTCCGGACGCCGAAGTGAAGATTATCGATGAGGGACCGGCGTTTCTTCGCGTCAGCGCGAACGGCGGACTCGGCATTCCCGCCTCCTGCGAAACCATCGAGCGGCTGATCGCCAAGTCCGCCAACCTCCCGCTCGCCGCCGCCTCGGTCAACCACAGTGACCATTACGGCCCCGCCGGGTATTATGCGATGAAATGCGCCGAAGCCGGACTGATCGGTTTTTCCATGAGCAACACCTGTCCGCTGATCGCCGTGACCGGCGCCGCCGCCGCGGGGATCGGCAATAATCCTTTCGCCTACGCCGCCCCCGCCGGGAAATACCGCGCGGTCCTGTTCGATATCTGCATGAGCGTGGTCGCCAGCGGCAAGATCATCCTCGCCGCCGCGGACAACCATCCCATCCCCGAAGGCTGGATCCTCGACAAGCACGGACATCCTACGACCGATCCGCAGGCCATCTACGACGGTGCGATCATGCTTCCGCTCGGCGGTCATAAAGGCTACGGACTCGCCCTGATGGTGGAAATGCTCGCCGGCGTGCTGGCCGGTGCGGGGATGCTTTCCGGGGTCAATTCCTGGAACACCGTGCCCGGACGCGATGCCGACACCGGACACTTCTTCATGACTATCAATCCGGCCTTTTTCGGCGGTCTGGAAAACTTCACTGCCCGGATGGAAAAGGTCATTGCCGAACTCACTTCCGCACCGAAGGCCGAAGGAGTGGACAAGATCTACTATCCCGGCGAACTCGAATTCATTTCCGAGCGCCGGGCGGAGACCGAGGGAATCGAGCTGCCCGCCGCATCCGCCGCCGAACTCGACCGTGCCGAAAAACTGGTGCAGTAAAAACGCCCGTTCCAACCCCGCTTTTTCTTTCCGGCCCGGCTTGACAATCCGCTCTTGCCGTGGTATGTTAACGGAAAATCGTCAAAGCAAACCATGAAGATAAGGAGATATGAACATGGCAGGCATTTACAAAGCGTATGACATCCGGGGCATTTATCCGGAACAGCTGAACGAAGCAACCGCGGAAAAGATCGGACGCGCGATCGTCACTTTCCTCAAGGCGAAGAAAGTCGTGATCGGACGCGACATGCGGCCGCATTCCGTGCCGCTGTTCCAGGCGCTGGTCAAAGGCATCACCGAACAGGGCGCCGACGTGATCGATCTGGGCATGTGCTCCACCCCGATGTGCTACCACGCCAACGGCAAGCTCAAAGCCGACGCCAGCGTGATGATCACCGC
>JAZUCR010000226.1:0-1768 GCA_045639225.1 Victivallales bacterium | reverse complement strand
CGAACCCGGATATAAATTCAATCTGCCGGACATGCAGGCCGTGCTCGGGCTCGGCCAGCTCGCCCGCCTGGACGACATGAATGAAAAACGCCGGCAGATCGCCATGCGCTACCGCGAAAAACTCGCTGCCGTCGACGAACTGATCCCGCTGGCCGATCCCCCGTATGCCTTCAAACATTCCTGGCACCTTTTCGTGGTCCGGGTCGATGTGGACAAGGCCGGTATCTCCCGCGATGAATTCATGGCCGAACTCAAAAAACGCAATATCGGCACCGGTCTGCATTTCCGCTGCACCCATCTGCAGAAATATTACCGCGAAACGCTCGGATTCCAGCCCGGCTCCCTCCCCAATACCGAATGGAATTCCGACCGCATCTGCTCCCTCCCGCTCTTCCCCGATATGACGGAAAAAGATCAGGATGATGTGATCGAAGCGATCAAAGACATCCTGGCCAAGCGGTAAAAAATCAGTCTGGCTGATATAAAAAAACACCCTCCGGACCGTTTCCGCGGCGGAGGGTGTTTTATTTCCGGTCGTTCTGTCAGTTGTAATGCAGCACGATCATCTGGTGGCAGACCAGTTTGTCCAAGGTCAGTTCCACTTTTCCGAACCGTTCCGTAAACGGGATCTCGATTCCCTGCGGTTCCAGCGTGACACGCTGGATCTTCTTCGGCAGCCGGAAGGTGAATTTCACCTCATAAACCGGGTTGAGCTCCTCGATGACCTGAATCGGATTGGAGGTCCGGATACGATCGGTATACCACTCCCCTTTCAGCCCGCGGAGGATCGTGTTGGCATACAGGGCATGCGCCACATAGCGTCTTTCGCTTTTCTGTTCCATCAGGGAAACCCGGCCCTGGGAAGTCAGACTGGTTTCCATGATCAGATCCCGGCCCAGCAGAGTGCGGATGGCTTTCAGCAGAAAATCTTTCAGGACCACATTGCCGTAAAGCGCATACAGCCGGAAAACGGGGTGCGCGAAATAAAGGATCTGATCGGTCAGCACTCCGGCCTCATAACCGGACGGTTCCGGTTTGAACGGCGTATGCTGATGCGAGCAGAAATGCAGATAGTTCCGGTTGAAATACGGATCATAGATCCGGCCCAGACTGCGGCCGCCGGTGACCTTGATCTTCAGCGAAGGATGATACATCACCATCGGAGTGGTGACCGTATCGGCAAATTCCGGAGCGATCTGGATGAAATTCGGGAAGAGATCTGTGATTCCGTCATACTGCAGCGGCAGCTTGAATGCCGGTTCGTCTTTTTCCTGCTGGAGCAGGGCTTCTCCGGCCAGGATCAGCTTGCCGCCGGCAGCCGTAAACCGGTCAAGCCGCTTGCGCAGTGCCTCATCCGGACGCAGCGCTTCCGGCAGGATCAGCACCTTATACTGGGAAAAGTCACTGCCGTCATCCAGGCGGTCGAACGGGATATGGCCTTCCAGCAGCAGCCGGGAAATCCCGATTTCACAGGTCTCGTCCCGTTCGATCGGTTTGAGGAAACCGCCGTCCGAAAGGATCGCCACCGTGGCGGCGCTGGCTGCCCCGCGGCACCAGGGTTCTTTGGTTTCCACTTCGGCATAAGCCGCACCAATCAGCCGGCAGGTGCTCTCGTCCAGCATGCCGCTTGGATGCAGCTGATCGCCCACGCTGCACCGCGCTCCCTGAGCAAGCATTGCCGCGCATTCATAACGCAGGGCGTTCGGATGTTTGAAGCCGCCGAATTCACCCCAGGTGGTATGGAATTTCCCGGTCATGCCGAGAAAGT
>JAZUCR010000225.1:0-2630 GCA_045639225.1 Victivallales bacterium | reverse complement strand
AAACTCCGTTTTCCTTGTAAACCCGACCTGATCCCTTTGCTCTTCGTTTTTGCCTCATTTTTTGCATCTCCTTTGACATTGGTTCTTGCTCTTTCCCGGCAATATATCCCGTTAGGAGGGGAAAGAGCAAGGACCAAACCGGTCAGGAAGGAAACATCTTCGAAGATGTCTTTTTTCGGACTCGAAAAAGACAGATTTCAAGCTCAAAAATCCACTTGCTTAAACTTGCTTAAAATGTGGCGTGTTATGATGTGCAATGACGCTTTTCAGGTCAAATTGAAGGCAGTTGAAAACTACCGAAAAATCAGTGTTTTATAGGAAAATATTTATATATAGTATTTATAACAAGTAACTTGCAAATAAAAATCAATTTTATCTAATACCGATGATCGCTATCACAACGAGGAGCTCTATCAGCGTAAAACGGCAAGCCGTCTTATGCTTCAAATATGAAATATGATCCTCCTCCGCTCTTCGAGCTTTGGAGGACATGGATATGAAATATGAATTGGGCGCGGTCTTCTTTTTCATCTTGTTACCCTTTCGCTGGTTTGTTTTTTCATGTAGACCTGAATGTCTGCGGTGATTTCAACATCTCCGCCGTGCGGATGTTGTTTTCGGTTCATGATCAATTCCTTTCCTTTATGTTGTTTCCTCTTTTATTTTGAAATTACCTCTTTCATATAAAAACTGTTTTCCGTTCGATCAGTTCCGGCTGGATATAGACGTTTTCCCTTTGTTCAGGGGGAAGCCGGACCAGCCGGACCAGTGCTTCCGCACATTTTTTTGGAGCCAGCCCGATGGATGGGAAATAATGTCCGTTCCGGCCGCGGCTCCAGGGCGTGTTGTAAACGCCGATCCGATGGTGCGGCACATAGCCGCATTCTTTTGCGATCTTGAGCAGTTTCACGACTTTGACGTCTTCGCAGCAGAACAATCCGTCCGGGCGGCTGCCGGGATCGGAAAAAACTTCGAACAGCATGAGGTCGATATATTTCCATTGCATGTCCGTCATGCAGATATGGACCCATGGATCCATGCCGGCCGCGGTGAGCACATCGGAGATCCCGTCGATCATGCGTTTGTTTTTGTGAAGGGGAAAAGCATTCGGGGAATAACGTATTCCCGGACGGAGCGGACCGCAGAAAAACCAGGGATGGCGGCACCCTTTTTTCAGCAGATATTCCGCACCCATGCGCCCGACCTGATAATAGTCGATCAGCACTCCGGTCGTATTTGGGGGACAGACGCTGAACCCGTCGTAAAAATCGAAAAACACCGGATTCCGCCGCAGGATTTCTTCACGGCGAGGCAGTTTATAAAAGAAAAAACCGTCCGAGATCAGTCCGGCAATCCTGCGGTTCAGGATCCCGTCGATCCCGCGCCGGATATGGGTCCGCATTTTCGGCACGTCATATCCGAAGGTGTCGACGAAAGTCCCGTTATATCCCGCTTTGCCCAGTTCCCGCAGCAGATGCCGGTAAACGTCTTCGTAAAAATCGCTGCGGCAGCGCATGACCACCCCGATCACCGGTTTCGGGTCTTCACTGCTGACCATGGTGCCGCTGTGTTTCTTCCGGATCAGCAGACCTTCCGCTTCGAGGCGGGACAAAGCCTTGCGCAGAGTACCCCGGGCCACCCCGAGTTCCGCAGCCAGATCGATTTCCCGCGGCAGGCGTTTTTCTGGCCAGCGTCCGGACTGGATCTCCCGCCTCAGATATTCGATGACTTTTTCCCTTTTTTCGCCTTTTTCCATCGCACAAAAAACTCCGCTTTAAGCACAATTTACCGCGGAGTATTTGATTTTTCAAGTGTACTTATTGCGTGGTTTTTTCAAAAAACGAAAAACAGGATGTACTTATTGGTTTTTGCCGATAGCTTTTGCTTCACTCTGTCAGGGGGCGAAGCGGCTCCGTATTCATCCGTAAATATCCGTACCGACCCGAATTGAGATCAGGAAGGACCCGTCATCAGCGGGACACGATTTTCCTGGCGAGGCGCTCCATGGTTCCCATGAATCCCATCAGCACGCCTTTCCGGATCGTGCTCGCGCCTTGCGGACAATGTTCCTGACAGCAGAAACAGCGGATGCAGTTCGGGTAATCGAAACAGGCTTTGCCGTCCTTGATCTTCAGCGAAGCGGGCGGACAGAGTTTGGCGCAGAGGCCGCAGCCGACGCATTTTTCCGTTTTCAGCACGGGACGGGCGACCAGCCATTCTCGGAGCTGTTTTTTCAGTCCCGGCGGCAGGAAAACACCCCACTCGCAGAGCAGTCCCGGCGGGGGCGGCAGCTGCAGCGGCGCAATGTCGGGCAGGGCGCCGGCCGCTTCGAATTCCGGAAGCAGGCCGCGTTCGCGTGCCCTCCGGACCAGCAGCAATTCCTCCGCCTCCTGGCCGAGCAGGAGTGGCGCCAGAAACGCGTCCAGCGCCAGGGCATCGGTCCCGCCGAACACCCAGCCGCGTTCGCACGGAGTGCCGCTGCCGGGTCCGTTCCCTTCCATGCAGATTGCCGCATCGACCACATTGAACTGCGGCCGCACCGCCAGATAAATATCCAGCAGCATGTCGGCGAAACAGCCGAAATCGCGTCCGACGTTCAAGTGCCAGGCCATGCGTTCGCTGCCCTTGAC
>JAZUCR010000224.1:0-27859 GCA_045639225.1 Victivallales bacterium | reverse complement strand
GTCCGTTCAAGCCGTTCACCAAGGAGTATTGTGCCGCGCTCAGACTGAGCTACGAATTCCTGCGGGACGGCGCAAAGCAGAAAGGGCTTCCGAACATTCTGGTGGACCTCGGCGGGGAAATGGGCGTCGGTCTGCATGTGCCGCCGCCGTCATCGATCGAAAGCCACAACCGCATGTATCAGATGATCAACGAGATACCCGGAGTCCTGACATCCTACCGCTGCAACTGCTATGCCACGGTGGAAGGGTTCAATCCTTACCTTGCCGTGCAGGGAGTCCGCGGGACCCTCAGCTGGAGATCCTCCGACAAGATCACCGATTACGGGAAGAAAAAACACATCTACAGCTACAGCGTCGGTGGACGGGTGCGGAACGGTTACCATTCCTGGGCGCACGGTGCGCGCGGCAACCTTCGCGAATATCTGTTCTTCAACCATCCGTTTTACCGCTTCAGGCCCGACATGGGAAACGTTTCGACCACCCATGCCGAATCTGTGATGAGCGGCGTGAACAAGCCGCTGATGACGGTCCGGACGGAGGCCTTCCGCGCTTCGGTGGTCGACCGGCAGTATCTGCGCATTCTGGACAATGCGATCAAGGATGCGCCGCCTTCCGCCGCGAGATCCAAAGCGGAGGCATTGCGCGACCTGCTCCGGAACACCTGTCTGAACACCGAAGTCACCGAAGCCTACGCCGGGGAGAGCAACCCCTGGGAAGGCATGCGGCTGGACCTGATGCGGCAGGCGATCGTCGAATGCGTCCTGAATTTGAAGAAAAACGATGCATCCGCGATCCCCGATTACCGGAAAGTCGCCCTGCAGAACCGTGTGGTGAAACCTGAAGCACCGAAAGTCGATCCCGGAACCGTGCCCGAGGAAGCCAAAACCGGTTATCAGGATACCTGGTGGCCGAACATCAAAACCGGTCCCTGGGAACAGCAAGGCTACGGCTCCTACGACGGCGTCGCCTGGTACAGAAAATCTTTCGAACTGAAAGAGCTGGATAATCCCCGCATAAATTTTGCCGGGGTGGACGAACAGGCCTGGGTCTGGCTCAACGGCAAATTCCTCGGTCATCACGACGGCTGGAACAAAGCTTTCTCCTTCCCGCTGGATCAGGCCGCGGTGAAAGGCAAAAATACTTTGTCCGTGCTGGTTTTCGATAGTGCCTATCAGGGCGGCATCTGGCGACCGGTCACAGTCGTCAACGGCAGTCAGAAACTGGTCCTGAACGACTGGAAATTCATCCTCAAGCCCGGCAGGCAGGATCTGAATGAGTTCCGGCTCAAAGACGGCCCGCTGACGCCCGCCGGAAGCAAAATGCTGACTCTGAACATCATGCTCTACGGTTTCCGGGATGTCAGGATGAGTCCGGAAATGGAAATCTGGCTGGACGGCAGAAAGCTTTCCCTCAAAGCCGAGCCTTACAAGAAGATCGTCCGGGAAATCCCGGTTGATCCCGTTGGCAAGGGACACCATCAGCTGATTTTGAAATCCGGCGGCAAAACCGCCATGACCTACGATTTTTACGGGATCTGACCCGCGATAAAAATGGAGATAAAAATGAAATTTGCAGTTTTGGTCCTGACCTTTCTTTCCGTCCTGTCCGTGGGTGCCTTCGACCTGACGCCGTACAAAAAAATCGTCTGCTTCGGCGACAGCATCACCCACGGGGGGTATTATCCCATGTTTTTGCAGTGTTATCTGGCGGAGACCGATCCCGCCCATCCGCGCCGGGTAATCAACCGTGGGATCAGCGGCGACACGGTGCCGAAACTGCTGAAACGGGTTGACCGGATGCTGAAAGAGGACCAGCCGGATCTGGTGATCGTCATGGTCGGGATCAACGACCTGATGTTCACCACCCGGTTTGCGGAAAAGGATCTGCCGTTTGAAACCGCCGTTGAAAAATATCCGGTCTTCAAACGGTTTGAAAAAAATCTCGGGCAGCTGCTGGATGTGCTCAATCAGGCGGGTGTCAAGGTCGTGCTGCTTGCCACCGCGCCGTATAACGAGTCGGCCAATCCGGGAATGCGGAGCAAGGTCAAAGCCAACATGGACAGCACCGGGGTGAAAAACCTGCTGGTCATCGAACGCCGTCTCGCCGGACAGAAGGGTGCGGTCTGGATCGACATTCACGCCCCGATGCTGAAAAACCTCCGGGAGAACGACGACAAATTCCCACGTGGAAAAGCGGACCGGGTCCATCCTTCCAGGTCGGAACATCTGATCATCGCCGGCACGATTATTGGAAAACCGTACAAGCCGGGCAAAAAACTCGTCTTTGCCGAAAGATGCCGCGCCGCGCGGAAAGAGATCAAGGAAGTGCGGCAGCTGCTGAATTCCTTCCCGAAAGGCTGCACGACCCCGGAAGCACGTATAGCCCTGCTGGAAAAACAGGTGGAAAAAAGCAAGGGGAAAAGTTATTACCAGTACATGCGCAACATGCTTCCGAAGAGGATCGCAATTGTGAAAGATCCGGATGCGAAACTGAAGTCGCTTCAGCAGCAGTATGATGCGGCGTTTCAAAAACTATACGAAAAATGAACCGCATTCCTGAAGAGCATGAAAAACATTTGACAGAGCGAGAAGATACAAAATGGAATCAAAAGCACTTTTTCAACTGATCCAGCAATCTATCGACGGCGAAGCGATCCGCTCCTTCGCGGAACAGTATCGCAAATTCCCCCTGAAACTGAGTTTCTCCTCCTACGGCGAGGGTATCCGGTTCCTGGCGGAACAATATCAGTCATTCGGACTCGAAGCCGAGGTGATCGACTTCCCCGCGGACGGCAAAACCGTTTATGCCGACCGGCATTTCCCGCTGGCGTGGGATGTGGACGATGCCTGGGCCGAAATCGACGGCGAACGCATTGCCGATTATCACGAATGCTCTTATTGCGTGGTGCCATTCTCCCACGACAGCGGAGGCGTTCAGGACGCGGTCATCATTCCTTACGATCAGCTGCCTGAAACCGGAACATTGGAAAAGATCGTGCCGCTGATCACCAACATGCCGAACGGAGCGATTGTGTGGAAACTCATGTCCCGCGGCTGTCTCGCTTTCATGGGGACGGTCGATCTGGAACCGATCCATCCCTCGTTGGACAATACCCGGCGCTGGTACAACAATCTGTTCGGCGGCGGACAGATCGACTGCCGCGATAAGACCTGCGTCGGATTTTCGCTGACTCCGCGCATCGCCCGCGGTCTGGTGAAGCGTTACGCGGAAAACGGACCGATCCCGGTCAAGTATCTGATGAAAACGCGGACTTACGAAGGGAAAGCTCCTGCGGTGACGGCGGTCCTGAAAGGGAAATCCGACCGCTGTTTCTTCATCACCGCCCACGCGTATGAACCGCATGCCACGAACAATGTGGCGGGGGTGGCCAGCTGCCTGGAGATCGCACGCACGCTGGCGAGGCTGATCGGGGAAGGAAAACTGCCGCAGCCGGAATATTCGGTCCGGTTTTTCCACGGACTGGAAAACTTCAGTCTCTACGCCTGGGGCATGGCCAATCGGCAAACGATGAAAAACGCTGTCGGCGGGGTGTCGCTGGATTCGTTCGGACGGCTGGAAACGGAAGGGTTCAAAGAACATTTCGTTTTGCGGCGCTGTCTGAATATCCATCCCTCGGACCAGCATGCGGCGGCGCGGGAATATCTGGAACTGGCGTCGGAAGCCGCCGGTATCACGTTCGAGGTGAAGGAAGCCTCGAAAAACAATGAAGACCTGATGCAGGACCCGCTGTTCGGTCCGGCCTGGAACTTGTTTTACGGTTCGCTGTGGGAGGAGCCGCTGACGACCTATCCGCGCTGTTACTTCTACCACACCAGCAACGACACGGCGGACCAGCTTTCGCCGGTCGCGCTGAATGCAGGCGCTTCGTTCGCCGCGGCTCTGGCAATGGATTCGGTGACGGAACGGGCGCAGACCGAGCGGGCGGAACGGGCGTGTGCGGACTGGAAACGGATCGTCCGCGCGAAATGTCTCGAAGCGTTGAAGCTGGAAGACTGCGATCCCGAACTGCGCATGATCCGGGCGCAGCGGCTGGCGGCATGGCGGGATCTTTCCCTGAAATCGGCGGCGGAGGCGATCGGCGAAGAAAAACTGACTGCGGATTTCCGGAATTTTGCCGTCAAACAATTCGGCGCGGCGTTCCAGCTGCTGTGCGGCGGCGAGCCTCCCAAGCTCAAATCCGCTAAGGGCGGGGAGATCATCGTCCGGACGATGCCGGGTCTGATCGGACTGGGCTGTATCGGCGAAGAACTGCGTCCGCTGGCGAAAGAAGCGCTGGGGTATGTATGCAACGAATACTGGTGTTTCGATGAATGCGGGACCAACTATTATTATTTCGACGGTCAGCGGAGCGTATTTCAGGTTGCTCTTGCTGTCTGGTCAACCCGTCCGTACGGGATCCATGAAAAAGCGGACGGCTTCGAAAAGGAACTTTACCGTCAGTCGAAACTGGCGGAACTGGTGGTGAAAGCGGGTCTGGCGGAATATAAAAAACTGGTGATCGTTACGCAATCTGACATTGTCAACGGGCTTCGGAAACTCGGAATCGCGGCGGGTGACACGGTCATGGTGCATTCCGGACTGAGTTATTTCGGCAAAGTGGAAGGCGGCGCCGAAACGGTGATCCGCGCCTTGCAGGAAGTCATCACCGAAGACGGGATCCTCGCCCTGCCTGCGTTGAGCACCCGTCAGGACGGCGATCCTTCGCGCGCGTTCGACCCTGCGACAACTCCCTGCGTGGGCTGGATCGGGATCATTCCGGAAACGTTCCGGAAGACTCCAGGAGTGAAACGGAGTCCGCATCCGACCCATTCGGTGTGCGCATGGGGAAAGAACGCGGCGGATTTTCTTGCACAGAGCGATCCATACGATACCTTCGCTCCTGACGGACCGTGGGGAAAACTGCGTTCGGGCGGAAAAATCCTGTTTCTCGGCGAATCGCTGGGCGGCAATACTTTCCTCCATGCGTGCGAAGCGTGGTTCAACGATTATCTCGATTCCACGATGGCGAAGACCATTACTCCGGAAGGCGTGCGGGAAGTCAAGGTAACGCATTATCCGGGCGGCTGCCGCGGCGGGTGGTACAAGCTTGGACGGAAAGCGGAATATTTCGTAAAACTTCAGGCGAAGAGTATCTTCCGCGAAATCCGGATCGGCAAGGCGGCGGTCACCGTCTGCAATGCTGCGGAACTGGCGGACGCCATGCGGGAACTTTTCGCCGCCGACCCGGCGATCCTGCTCCACAAAAAAGGCTGCGCCGACTGCGCCCGTCTGAGAAGCAAGCTCATCAACCCGGAGTGATCCGATGCTGAAAGAGCGCAATTACGATTTCCGGCAGCGGCATTGGCAGTATCACAAACCCGGCATGCGGCAGCCCGGCCGAACCGTGCGTGAAAATGAACTGGAAATCACCTCGGAATGGCAAATCGGCTGTTCCCCGGATGATCCCCGGATCCTGCACGATGCGGCAAAGGATTTTCAGGACTATCTGTGGACCAGTATGGACACAGCGGTCAGATTGACCGTTCAAGATGGAAACAAAACGCTGTGGCTGAAACTTGATCCCGCATTGGAAAACGGATTCCTGTTGATGGCAACAGCTGATCATCTGACCGTGACGCTTTCCGCTCCGGAACTGGCTTATCCGACGGTGGTTTACCTGGAAGACTGGATGAGCCTGGAAGGGGCACTGGTGTTTCCCTGCGGCGAGACACGGCGGACACCGCTTTATACCTGCCGCGAGATCCATTCCGGGTGCGGGATCGATGAATATCCGGACGCGGAACTGGCGGCGACGGTCCATGCCGGATACAACGAGATCATGCTGATGATGAAGGGGCTGGACCAGTCCGCCGCTGGCAAGGTCAATGTGAATGACCTGATCGAGCGGGCGGAACGGTTCGGCATCACGGTCACGATTTTCAATTACGTGCAGACCTTCGTGCATCCGGACGAACCCGGGGCGCAGGAGATTTTCGACCGGACATACGGCGAGATTTTCCGGCGTTATCCGAAACTGCGCGGGATCCGGCTCGGCGGCGAATCGCTGGAATTTCCCAGCCGTGATCCTCACACCACGGGGAAGAAATACAAGGACAGTTTCTGCGAGGGGATCCCCGATCCGCGGCCGAGTCCGGGATGGTATCCGTGCAGCGATTATCCTGCATATCTGGCGTGCATCGAACGCGTGGTCCACAAAGTCAAGCCGGACGCGAAAGTGATTTTCAGCACCTATAATTGGGGCTGGGCGCCGCTGGAACTGCGGGAAAAATTTCTGGCCAACTTCCCCAAAGGCATGACGTTGAGCGTATGTTACGAAATTTTCGCCCAACGGACGCTCGAAGGATTGCGGACGCCGGTAATGGATTACACCATTTCGCAGACGGAACCGGGCTATTATTTCCGGAGCGAATGCGAATGCGCGGCGAAACACAGGATCACGGTCAGCGGGAACGTCAACACGGCGGGGATCGGCTGGGATTTCGGTACGGTGCCGTGGGTTCCGACCCCGCAGAGATGGCTGGAACGGGACCGCATTCTTCGCGATGCCGCGGAAAAACTGACCGTGACCGAACACTACGCCACGCATCATTACGGCTGGTGGAATTCACCAGCAGCCGACCTCGGAAAATGGAGTTCGTGGGCTGATTTCGAGCCGGATTACGGTGAACTGCTCCGGAAGATCGCAATCCGGGATTACGGACGCGAGGCCGCGGAGCACGTGCTTGCCGCCTGGGAATGCTGGAGCCGCGCGATGGATCATTACGTTGCCTCCAACGAGGACCAGTACGGCCCGTGGCGGGTCGGTCCGGCGTATCCGTTCATCTTCCAGCCGAACATCACGCGGACCATGATGAACAAGGAGATCAAATTCCCGACCGCGCCGCACGCCCATTTCGGCAGTGCGATCATCAAGACGCTCTATCAGCCGTATGAGAATGCGAACCAGGCGCCCGCGTTCCTGCGTTATCCGGCGGAACTGCGGAGTCTGGAACGGATGCTGACGGAATGGGAGAAGGGTTTATTTGAGGCAGAACAGACGGCGGTCACGCCCGAAGGCGAACGGCTGGCGGCGCTGGGACGCTTCATCCGCAATTCGATCGTAACCACGATCCACATCAAGCAATGGTGGCTGCTGAACATGAAACTGCAGCTGTCGGATTCGGAAGAGTCTGCACTGGATGCGCTCGCTGAGATCGAACTGCTTGCCCGCGAGGAGATCGCCAACGCGGAGGACACCATCCCCGCGGTCGAATGCGATTCGCGTCTGGGCTGGGAACCCAGCATGGAATACGTCTGCGACCGTCATCATCTGAAATGGAAGATCCGCCAGGTGAACAGTGCGCTGGCGGAAATCGAAATTTACCGGAACATCATCCGGAATGCGAAAACGGAACCGGACGGGAAATAATTTTCCTCCATTCGGCGCGGGGACCAGGCAAATCCGAGGTTTTTCGAAAAAAACGGAAAATTTTTTCTTTCCGTGCTTGCATTCCGCGTGGAATGGGCTATACTGTTCTCAGGTCCTAACCAATGGAGGTGTATTTATGGACATCAAGGTGAGCGCCAGACATTTCACTATCAGCGAGACGGAAAGACAGTATGCGATCGACCAGATCTCCAGTCGTTTTGCCGATCTCACGCTAACCATTATCTCCGCATCGGTCGTGATGGACATGCAGGGCAACCGCTTCACGGCGGAAGTGGTGGTGAATGCGAAAAAAGATTTCACCGCAACTGCCCAGGTGGAGGACTTCGACTGGAAAAAGGCTCTGGATTCCGCTATTGCCAAAACCGAAACCCAGGTCACCAAATATCTGGAAAAAAGACAGCATCACAAGAACGGTGAGACGCTGGCCGGACTCGAAGCGAAAAACGCCGAGAAGAACGCTCAGTAATCAGCACTGACCAACCACGCCCCGGACCGTTTCTGCGGATCCGGGGCTTCTTTTAGGGATCCCTCCGATGTCCGCGAAAATCGAACTGAAATCTCTCCTGCCGGAAGCCTGGCGGCTTTTTCTGCCCGAGGCGGTCGAATCGGAATCATTCCGGAAGCTTTCCGATTTTCTGGATGCCGAATATCGGGAGCAGACGGTTTTTCCGCCGCTGAATGATCTCTTCACTGCTTTCCGGCTGACTTCGCCGGATCAGGTCAAAGTGGTGATCGTCGGGCAGGATCCGTATCATGATGACGGGCAGGCACACGGACTCGCGTTCTCGGTGAAAGCGGGCGTGCGGCTGCCGCCTTCATTGCGCAATATTTTCAAGGAATTGAATTCCGATCTGAATCTGCCGGTCCCGAAGTCGGGTCTGTTGACCCGGTGGGCGGAGCAGGGGGTGCTCCTGCTCAATACCGTGCTGACGGTTCGTGCTCATCAGCCGGCCTCGCATCAGAAACACGGCTGGGAACCTTTTACCGATGCAGTCATCGCCGGGCTCAGCCGGAGGAAAGATCATCTGATCTATGTCCTGTGGGGCGGACCGGCGCAAGCCAAACAGCCGCTGATCGATCCGGCCAGGCACACGGTGATCTGTTCGGCACATCCTTCGCCGCTTTCGGCGCATCGGGGATTTTTCGGCAGCCGGCCATTTTCCTCCATCAACCGCGATCTCGCCGAACACGGCATGCAAAGCATCGACTGGAACCTGGCCGATGCCGGGCGGTCCGACGATCTGCCGGGGCTGTTTCAATAATTACTGCAGAGGTCTGACCCTTTTCTGAACTTCCGCGGGCAGATAAAGCCAGTTGCGCTGGCTGTCCTTGCCGGAGGCCCGGTGAAATTGATCGTAATCACTCATGACCGGCATATAGAATCCCTGGATCTGCAGGGTTTTCTGGTCCATACGGAGACCGTTGGCGTAAACATTCCAGTCATAGCTGCCGCCGGCGCGGTTTTTCAAGTTGTCGGAAGGACATTGCCAGACGCCTTTATTATTGGCGACATACAGATTGAGGACCGATTGGATGGACGGTCCTGCCTCGGGATCGAAACTGCCGGCGCAGACCGGCAGGCGATATCCGGAAGCCGCGCCGTAGAGTTCCAGGGCGGTGCCGAGCTGGCGCAGATTGCTGATGCAGGAGGCCCGGCGGGCCGCTTCCCTGGCATTGTTCACCGCCGGCAGCAGGATCCCCGCCAGCAAGGCCAAAATACCGATCGTGACCAGCAGTTCCATCAGCGTGAACTGCCATCCGGTCCTACGGATCTCCTCTTTCATTTTTCTCCTTCCTCCTGTATCTTGAGTCTTGTAACTTGTTCCCGGGGTCTTATGTCACGGATTGCTTTCCAGCATGGATTTCCAGATTTTCACAGTCGGACCGAGCAGTTTGCGGTCCTCCGGACTGAGTACGTTGGACGTGGTGTCGATTGCACGGTTCAGCTGGGCGCGTCCGCCGGGTGTATTGGCGAGCAGATCAAGCGCTTTTTTCTGTGTTTTTTTGGAGAAACTGCGGAAATATTTCCGGGTGCGTTCGGCATCCAGCCGCATCTGTTCTGCCCGTTTGACTTTCTCTTCCGGTTTCAGTTTTGCGAAATCGGAAAAGGTCCGGTTCACGGATTCCGCCAGCGCTTCGACAATGATCGGATGACGTTTTTCCGGCGGGATGTTGCCTGCCGCCTTGAAACTCCTGCGCAGTGCGGCCAGCCGGTCGAGAGTGGATTCCTCCGTCTTGAACGCTTTCCGGAAATCCCGGCGGATCTTTTCCTCCGGAGGCAGACCTGCATTCGGATCGGCGGTCAACCGATAATAAAACAGCGCGGCCATCCCGAGCAGCAGAACAGCCGCCGCCGATGCCGTCAGCCAGATCCATTTTTTGCTTTTGGGTTTCGGAGCGTTCATCGGATCAGCCTTTGGGTGTGGACCGGAGCAGGGCGGCAAACGCGCCGTCGTGATATTTCCCCGGCAGGAGTTTACGTTGACGGATCAGTCGGAAATCCGGATGTGCAGCGAGAAAACGGGTGATCTGCTGCTCGTCTTCTTCCGGTTCGATGCTGCAGGTGGAATAGAGCAGACATCCGCCCGGCGCGGCCAGCCTTGCCAGAGAATTCAGAATATCCCATTGCAGGGTCGCCGTCTCCAGCAGTTTGCGTTCCGAATAACGCCAAGGTGCATCGCAGCGGCGGCGGATCACCCCGCTGTTGCCGCACGGCACATCGGCCAGGATGAGATTGAACGAATGGTCGGCAAAACCGTTTTCCTGCGCGGACGCCCGGACGACATTTGCTTTTACCCGCGCCCGGTTCAGATTGATCTTCAAGGTCTGCAGCCGATGAGGCGAACGGTCCGCCGCGGTGAGCTGAAGGGTTTTTCCGGCTGCAAGGTCCGCACACAAAATGCTTTTGCCGCCCGGCGCGGCGCAGGCGTCCAGCACTTTGCCGGACGGAGCCGATTCCAGCAGAGAAAACGGCAGCGCAGTGGCGGGATCCTGAACATAGGCCAGACCTTTTTCCAGCAGACCGAGACGGAAAAATTTTTCCGGATCGGTGAGTTCATAGAACCGGAACGGTCCGGTGAAATCCAGCCCCTGGATCTCCCGGAAGAGTCCGGGGTCAGTTCCCTGAGGAAATTCGCCGCGGAGACGGCAGACCGGCGGCGGATTGGAGGCATAAGCAGCCACCAGTTCGGCGGTCGTTTCCGCACCGAAAATTTTGTCCCAATGCTGTTTCAGATCGGCCGGAAAAGAACGTCCGGGCGGATTCGCCGCTTCGGCTGACTGCAGAGCGGAACGCATCACCGCGTTGACAAAGGACCCCGGGCCGGGTCCGAATTTATGTTTGGCGCATTCCACAGCAATATTGGCGGCGGACTGGGCGGCGATCCCGGTCTGGAAAATGCTTTGCGTGAGGGCGCAGGCCAGCAGAACGCGGAGTTCGGCCTTGACCGCACCTTTGCGGGCACGTTCGGAGATCAGACGGTCGATAAAATCCTTGTGACGGAAGTATTCGAACAGGAGTGAGGCGATCGCGGCGCGGCCTTCGGCCTGATCGGCCCGCATCTGGTCGATGCATTCATCCAGATTGGCATAGGTCCGTTCCCATTCCAACAGGATGCGGCAGGCGCCCGATAAGATTTTTTCAGAAATCCGGTTGCTTTTCATGAAATCGTTCCACTCATTCCATATTTTTTATTAATATACAGCTTTTTCCGGAAAAATCATCTGTTTTTTCAATGAAAAATCCGAAAAAGAGGTTATATTATGAAAAAATCAACCATCAGGACGCGAAGTTCCGCGTCAACAGAAGGAGACGGTTATGAAAATCGCATTTATCGGGGCCGGAAAAATGGCCAGTGCAATCGGACGCGGATTGATGAATTCCGCCGGAGTGAAATGGGAGGCTGCGGCCTGCGATCCGCTGGCCAAAGCACGGGAAAATTTCACCAAAGTCACTTCGATTCCCTGTTTCGAATCCATGGCCGAAGCGCTGAAGGATGCCGATGTGGTCCTCCTGGCGGTCAAGCCGCAATATGCCGCGGGTGCACTGAAGGAAGCTGCTCCACTGCTGGGGAAAGTCCTGCTGATCTCCATTGCCGCCGGATTGACGATCGACAAGCTCTCCCTGATGGCGCAGACCACGCGGATCATCCGCGTCATGCCCAACACGCCCGCGCTTGCCGGCGAAGGCATGAGCTGTTTCGCTCCCGGGAAATCGGTTTCCGCGCAGGATATTACCTGGGCAGAATCGATTCTGAAATCGATCGGACGCTGCCGGCAGGTGCCGGAAAAACTGATGGATGCGGTCACCGGGCTGAGCGGCAGCGGTCCCGCCTACGTATTCGAATTCATCATGGCACTGGCGGACGGCGGCGTGTATGAAGGTCTGCCGCGTGATGTCGCGCTCGAGCTGGCGGCGCAAACTGTTTTCGGGAGTGCCAAAATGGTGCTGGAAAGCACGGAATCCCCGGCGGTGCTGCGCGATGCCGTGATCTCGCCTGCCGGGACCACGGCCCGCGGTGTTGCCAAGCTGGATGAAGGCGCGTTCCGCAGCACGGTCGTCAAAGCGGTCATTGCGGCCGCGGAACGTTCCGCCGAACTCGGCAAGCTCTGATATGGCTGAAATCCTGACCCGGACACCCCGGATCGCCGCAGTGCATCTGCTGACCAAAGGCCTGCAGGCAGTCCGGGCGCGTCATCCCTGGATTTTCGAAGATTCCATTGCCCGGATCCCGGATGATCTGGAACCCGGCGATATCGCAGTCCTGTTCGATAAAAAGCGCAAGCTCGGCGCGGCTTTGATCGACCCCGATTCCGATATTCGGCTCAGGGTCCTGGCTTTCGGTGCTTCCGCCCCGGACATCGGTCCGGAATTGTTCCTTCGCCTCGCGGAAAAAGCCGCTGCCCGCAGAGATGGATTGTTCGGTGCAGACACCAATGCCTGGCGCCTGGCAAACGGGGAATCCGACGGGTTTTCCGGATTGGCCGCAGACCGGTATGCCGATGTCCTGTCGGTCAAAGTTTATTCCGCCGCCTGGCTGCCTCATTTATCCGCGGTATTGAACGCTTTCCGGCAGGTTCATCCTGAGCTGACCCGGACCGCGGTCCGGCTGTCCCGTGAAGTCGCGTCGCTGTCGGCCCGCCGGAGACTGAATTACGAGGACGGAATGCTTTTCGGAGAACCCGGCTGGGACGGCACGGTCCGTTTTCTGGAAAACGGTCTGACCTTTGAGACCAATGTGCGTTTCGGACAGAAGACGGGATTTTTCCTCGACCAGCGGGAGAACCGGGCTAAGGTCGGTGAATATGCGCGGGACGCGGCGAAAGTGCTGAATGTATTTTCCTATTCCGGCGGTTTTTCGCTGTATGCCGCCCGGAACGGGGCAGGGGAGGTCACCGATATCGATTTCAGCAAACCGGCTTTGGATGCGTCCGAACGGAATTTCGCCTTGAACCGGCATTGGCCGGGCGTGGCGGCGTGCCGGCACCGCACCATTCCTGACGATGCGTTCCATGCGATGCTCGAACTGGAAAAACGCGGCGAACGGTTCGATGTTGTCATCGTTGATCCGCCGTCTTTTGCCAAAGCAGCCAATGAACGGAAACAGGCATTGAACTCGTATTCCCGTCTCGCGGTCCGGGCAGTCCGTCTGCTGAAAAAAACAGGGCTGCTGGTATTTGCCTCGTGCTCCAGCCGGGTACAGGCCGATGAATTGTTCGCCGCGGTGCATACCGCCGCCTCGAACGAAGGCTTTCCTCTGCAGGAACTCGAACGCCGGGCCGAAGCACCGGACCATCCCGCCGATTTCAAGGAATCGCATTACCTCAAGTGCATGTATGCCAGAGTGAAAGGCCGCTGACTTTGCCTGCGTTAAGACTGTCGGAACGGCGAAGCGGAGAACGAGTTTTTTCGGCAAATCGCATCATTCCGTGTTTGCACTGAAATTTACTGCATGGTATATTACTTTGTCAATCAAGGAGTATTCTATGGATCGTTCGATTACGCAGTCGGCAGAATGGCAGGTGTATTGATGGCTGCCTGGCATAAACTGGGGCCGTTTACGGTCTTTGACCTGGAAACGACCGGCATGAGTGCGGTCCGGGACCGGATTTTGGAAATCGGTGCGGTGCGGGTCGAAACGGACGGCACGATGTCCCGCTATGAAACGCTGGTCAATCCCGGAATACCGATCCCGTGGCAGGTGACCAGAGTCCATGGCATTAATGATGAAATGGTCGCGAATGCGCCGAAATTCAAAGACGCTGCCTATCCGTTCCTGGATTTCATCAAAGGCTCGAAACTGGTTGCGCATAATGCGCATTTCGATTTTTCGTTTCTGCAGGAAAGTCTGGCCCGGACGGCTCTGCCGATCTGGAAATACGGTGTTTACGACAGTATTATTCTGATCCGCCGGGCCTATCCGGGGCTGTCCAGCTACAGTCTGCAGTCTCTCCGGCAGAATCTCGGACTTGGACAGGATATTGACGAAGCGCATCCGCATCGTGCCGGGTATGATGCCGAACTCACCATGGAAGCCTTTTCCATGGCGATGCGGCGACTTTATTCGATGTGACCGAAATTCGAATTCCGGGGTGAGATATCATAATTTAAGCTTCAGGGCGGTGCGGAACATTTCCGCGGCAAGAGGCGCGGCGGTCCGGTTGCCGGCTTCTCCTTTCAGAACCAGCACCGCGATCACGATCTGCCGCCCTGAAGGCAGTTCCGCTGCGCCGATGAACCAGGTGTTTTTGGTGCGTTTTTCTATTGATCCGACTTCGGCGGTGCCGGTTTTGCCGATCACTTTCAAATCATCCACTCTGGCGCGGTTGGCTCCGCCGTCAGGTTCGTTGACCGCACGGAACATACCTTCCCGGACGATGGCGATATTTGCTTCCGAAGCTTTCAGCTGTCCGCGCAGAACGGGCTTGATGACGGTGCGCTGCCCGGTTTCGGGGTTCCGGATGCTTTTCACCAGCTGCGGGGTCCAGAGTTTTCCGCCATTCGCGATGGCTGCCATATAGCAGGCCGCCTGGAGGGGTGAAATCTGGATCTTTCCCTGTCCGATAGATACCAGTGCGGTTTCGTAAACATTCCAGTCTTTCCAGCGGTCCGGGTCGGGCAGAATGCCGGCGAGCTCGCCCATGCCGAATCCGGTTTTACTGCCGATCCCTGCCGAGACGAAAAGTTCTTTGAGCTTGGCGATGCCCAGCTTCATGCCGTTTTCGATGAAAAAGTCATTGCAGGAATATTTCAGGGCATCTGTCAGACTGAGCGGACCGTGGCCGCCGGAGCGCCAGGCCCAGCAGCGGATACGGGCCCCGTCGGGGAAGTGAGTTGCACCGTCGCACTCGGTGATTTCCTCCGGGTCGATGCCGTTTTCCAGCATTGCCAGAGAGATCAGCGGCTTGACAATAGAACCGGGCATGTAGGTGCCCTGCATCACTTTATTCTGAAACGGATATCCTGGCCGTTTTTTCAATTTCTGGTAATCTTCGCTGCTGATCCTGGGAATGAATGCATTGAGATCGTATCCGGGAGCCGAGGCGGCGGCCAGCAGGGCACCGTTGGATGCGTCCATAGCGACGATTGCCCCCTCCCGGCCCCGGAGCAGGTGTTCGGCGGTGATCTGCAGTCTGGCATCCAGAGTCAGGATCAGATCCGAGGAGGATTCGGCCGCTTTGGGATTGCCGATAACTGCATGAATGAAGCCCCGGTGATTGACCGTTACCAGTTTTCGTCCGGGTTTTCCCTGCAGATCGGCGTTGTAGGTTTTTTCCAACCCCGTCCGTCCGGTCATTTCCTGCAGATAATAGAAATAGTCGCCGCGGTCCTCGGCGGTGTGGGGATCTTTGAAGCCGGTGTAGCCGATGAGGTGGGCGGCGAGCGAACGGTAAGGATACCTGCGCTCGGGGACTGCCGTGAGCTCCAGTCCGGGAACGGCAGGGGTGATTTCCGCCAGTTTTGCGAGTTCGGCCGGCGAGAGTTCACGGAAAAGTTCCAGCGGCATGCCCGGACAGTGCTGAATGTGATAAAGAATGGACAGTTCCGCCTGATTCAGCTCGCGGGACAGTTTTGCAAACATCCGTTCCGATATGCCGGGAAAATGTCGGGCTTTGTATTTGACGTCATTCAGACTGACCAGACTCTTTCGTCCGATCGCTTTTTCCGTCCGGACGATTTCCCTGAAAATGTCGTGGACCGATTTGACCAGTTTGCCGGAGATCGGCATTTCGGACAGATGAAGCATCGCGGTCATACAGGGACGGTTTTCGGCCAGCAGCCGGCCGTCGGAAGAGTAAATCCGTCCGCGCAAAGCGGACAGCCGAATGCCGCGGGCATACTGCCGGCTGGCTTTTTCATCAAATTCCTGCCCGGAAAGGATCTGCACGGACCAGAGCCGGATGATTATTGCAGACAGCATCAGCATAACCAGAAATGCCAGGAGCAAGATCCGGAAAACCTGAGGTCTGTCTATGGTGTTTTCTGTCATTTCAACTTCAGCTTCTGATTCAGTTTCGCGTCCGTAAACAGCGGCAGTGAAAGATGGGTGTTCAGGTTGTCCAGCACGAAGATCAGGAACGGCAGCCAGAGCGCACTGAAGGCGCAGGCCGGAAAGAGTGCCGGAAACTGTTCCAGCAGAACATGTGCGAGATGTCCCGAAAAAAAGAACGCCGAAAGGAGCCAGACCACCACCGGAATTACCAGTCCCGGCAGAAAATTCATCATCACGGAATCCGATTCGGCCCGTTTGAGCCATGCGGATGCCAGAAACAGCACCGGCAGAAAGACCAGAATCGACCATGGATGTGCTGCTCCGCTGCCGGGCAGATCCAGCGCCAGCGCGGCGAGACAGATCGCCGCAAAGCCCCATTTGTTTCCGAATGCCACCGCAATGTAAAAAATGAAAAGTGCGCAGAACGGAAAGAACAGACCGAAATTCCGCAGCAGCAGTTCCATGACGGCGAAAACGCCGGTCAGCAGAAAGATATATACCAGACGGGTCATTTCTTGTCCTTCACAAAAACGGCGGCGAACCGCACTTCCGCCGGCGATTCGAAAGGCCGGACTCCTGTTTCCAGATAAAGCTGGTTGCGGCTGGGTCTCTTCCCAGGATCCTCCGTGGCGGCCACGATACCGACGGGAAGTCCCGGGGGGCTCTTGCCCGAAAAGGCATTGGTGTAAACGATCTGACCCGAGGCGGGAACGGTATTCAGCGGCAGAAATTTCAGGGTTGCCTGCATTTCTGAGATCTGCCCGGTTCCCTCCAATATCCCCGAGGATTTTGATTCCGGCAAAGAGACCGACAGCCGGAAATCCCGGCTCAGGATCGTGGCGACCAGCGCAGTATGGCGGGTCACGGTCTTCACTTTCCCGATCACAGCGATCGCCGGCATATCCTTCCGGTGGGAATAAACCGGGGTCACTACCAGATTTCCCGGTTCGATCCCGTCCCCGCTGCCTTTATCCAGGGTAAACTGTTCCTGCCAGGTCATCGGATCGCGCGTCAGCACCTCGGCAAACACCGGTCGGAAAGTCCCTTTCCGTCCGAGCGACATCAGAGTGCGCAATTCATCGTTTTCCTTTTTCAGATCGGCCACGACGGTCTGTTCGGCACTCAGAATGGCATTTTCCTTCATCAGTTTCTGAAGTGCGACCGCCAGTTTGGTCTTGCTCTGCAGCAGCAGAAGCTGATCGGCAGTCGTATTTTCCATCCCGCGCACCAGCTTGAGAAACGGGTAATAATAATCCGCCGACATCCGCATGGCGGACTGACGCACGATGATGTAAATTCCCAGCGTCAATAATACTGCGGTCAGGATAAAGACACTGACGATCAGCATCCGCAGCCCGGAGGACTGCCGGGATTTCACGATTTCTTTTTCAACCTTCGGAGTGATCATTTTTCACTCTCCCCGCCGACGCTGTCCAGCAGTTTGACCAAACTTTGGAACGGCTGCTGGTTCGGCTGTTTCCGGTAATCGATCAGGCTGAATGTCAAATAATAACGGGCGGCCGGAGAGACGCAGGCAATCTCGGTATCCGCCAGAAATCTGACCAGCGCCAGATGGTTTTCCAGCGCCTTGAAAAAGTCCTGTTCCGCCTGCAGCAGTGCGGCACCGTTCCGGTCGGACGGTTTTGAACTGAAGGTCTGCAGCGTGATCTGCACGTTGCTCAGAGGTATTTTCAAATCCGGCGGCGACATCTTCCGCAGACGGTTGAGCCTGCCGATGATCTCCGCTGCTGTTTTTTCCGGTGCAGCCAGTTTGCCGTAATTGACAATCAGTTCTTCCAAAGCGCCGCTGACCATCTCGATTGCCGGTTCCTTATCGGATTTCTGTCCGTTGGGTTTCTTCTCCGGGGATTGATTTCCATCGGTCCGTTCCTCTTTTGATTTCAGCGGACTTGTGAACCGGACCGCTTTCAGATAACTGCTTTCGATTTTTTCCGCCGAGGCGGGCAGAAAACCGTAATTCAGGATTTCGTCCAGTTCTTTCCTGAACCACTTTTCATAGGCTGCTTTCAACTCGGTATCGTTCGCGATCCGCTTGAAAAATCTCGGTTCGCGTTTTTCCAGAGTCCGGAGACTGTGTTTCCGGAACAATTCCGGCATATCCTTCCGGGACGGGTCTTTTTCCAGATCGTCCAGCAGACGGTAAAGCAATCCTGCGCGGAACAGTCCGCTCCGGGCGCAGATCATGACCAGCAGTTCACAATATTCCTCGTAAATGAGCCGCGGTGCGGTATCTTCCGGCAGCAGCTCCGTTTCCAGCAGAGACTGCAGCGTCGGATACCGCGATACCGAGGTCAGGGTGTAGGCCGCCGGGAAATAGCCGGCAAACGGAGTCCGTACCAGATTCATTTCGCCCAACACTTTTCGAGATAATCCCACCACGAACCAGCTGTTGCGGAATGTCTTTTCCAGCTCCGGATTTTTGGCCGCATGTCCGAACAGATACCAGCCGGTCAGCATCGGCAGCGTCCCCGGTTCCTGCAGCAGTTTATCATACGAGTTCGGCAGAATGATCCGCATATTTCCGCGTTTGTCCATCCGGAAGGTGAAGAGTTTTTCTTTCCTGCCGTCCGAAAGCGTGGCGAAAATCTCGCGGCCCCGGCGCGATTTAGGCAGACGCAGGCTTTGCCGTGCCAGCCGTTTCAGCCGCTCGGTCAAATTTACTACACGCGCGCGCGGCGAAGTAGCTGCGTTTTCATAATTCAGCACGTAAAACTCGCCGTCCGCGGCCGCCGCTGCCCCGGCTCCCGCCAGGAAAAAAGCCGCCGCGAAAATGAAAATCGCGAAATATCTGCTGAAAAATTGCATCTTCCATTTGCCCTTTTCAAGATTAGGGGTTAAATTTACTGCCGAATCGCTCTGTTTGCAACATAGAAACTGAAAAAAAAGAAAGATAACTGCCATGTTGCGGTATATTCTGCGCCGAATCGCGTATTCGCTGCTGATCATCGCCGGGATCATGATCCTGACATTCCTGCTGTTCCGGCTTTCCGCCGGCGACCCGGCCGCCACCGTGCTCGGCAAAAATCCCGCTCCCGCCGAACTGGAGTCGATGCGGGAGGAACTCGGCACCGACAAGCCCCTCTTCTTCGGCCTCTGGAAACCGACCGAAATCTACCCCTCTGCCGATTTCCGTTCCGGACACACCACCTTTCCCGGCGTCCGCATCGAAGGAAAGTATGAAACGGTCCCGCAGGGGCTTAGACCCGAATACGATTCAAAGATCATTTTTCGGCGCAATTTCGAACGTTCCAATCCGGAAGATGTGCTGATGACAGTCAACGGGTTCTGCATGGTTGAAATCAACGGAAGGTTCTGCAAAACCCCCAACCACAAGGACAGAATACAGATCCCGATCAAAGGTCAGCCGGCCGAAATCATACTGAAAATGAAGGATGGAACTCTCCATTCCGTCACCTTTCAGCGCCCCACCAAAGGCTGGTATGACAGCCAGCTGGTTTCCTCGCTGACCGAGATCGTGTCGTTCCGGAAAGAATTCCCCTATGTGAGTTTCTTCAATTTCGGCAAGACGCTGCAGACGCGCGAACCGATCCGCACGAAATTGTGGAAGGGGATGTTCCCTTCGCTGCTGCTGATGATCCCGGTCTTTTTCGGTGAACTGGTGCTCGGGATCCTGCTGGCGATGCTCGCCTGCGTTTACCGCGGGAAATGGCAGGATCAGCTCATCCTCTGTCTTTCCGTGGCCGGTATGAGCATCAGTTATCTCGCCCTGATCATTTTCGGACAATGGTTCCTGGCGTATTATCTGAACTGGTTCCCGGTCTGGGGCTGGGGCGATGTCCGGTATCTGCTGCTCCCCGTGGCGATCGGCATCCTGAGCGGGACCGGCGGCGGAGTGCGTTTTTACCGCACCGTCTTCCTGGATGAGATGAACCGCGAATATCTCCGCACCGCGACCGCCAAGGGGCTGCCGCCCGTGAAAGTCTATTTCAAACATCTCTTCAAGAATGCGCTGATCCCGGTGATCACCCGGGCTTCGACCGTTCTGCCTTTCCTGTTTACCGGCAGTCTGCTGCTGGAAACTTTCTTCGGAATCCCCGGACTTGGTTACGAGGGCGTGAACGCGTTGAACGATGCCGATCTGCAGATGCTCAAGGCACTGGTGATCCTGAGCGCGTTCCTGTTCGTCGGGATCAACCTGCTGACTGACTTGGCATATGCCTGGGCCGATCCCCGCGTCCGGCCGGGCAGATAGTATTTATTTGCGTTTTTTCTTCTTCCGGAGCGAGCGGACACCGAAATCATAGAACCGGTTCCGTCCTTCGCAGCCGATGATTCCCGCATAGAAGGTGTCCGGCAGCGAATTGTCCCGGATCGCGAAACAATGTCCGCCGCAGGTGACTTCCAGCTGTTTCCCATAGCTGTTTTTGAAGATCTTCACCTGAAGGTTGTATTTGGTTTTGGGCTGGAAAGCCGTCTTGAGATACCCCGCCAGATAATAAGACGGTTTCCCGTTCTCGAAAGAATGACGCCAGATATTGAGTCCCTGATTGAAAAGGACGATTTCGAAATGATCCCGCTGTTCCCGCTTTCCTTCGGCATTTTTTCCGAAATCCGGGGCAATGACGATCAGCGGCGCCATCAGATGGTCGAAACTCATCGTGCAGGTGATGAGGCTCGGCAGACTGAATTTCCGGTCCAGAATGAGGCAGGAATAGAGATACAGTTTGTGTTTTGCATAAAGTTCCTCATCGGGCAGATCCGGCACTTCATTCATGATATGGTCGTCCTGCTGGACCATGCCGCGCGATTGCCTGAAATGCATGCTTTTGACTTCGAACCATTGGGCAGGGTCCCATTTCCCCTTGGCAAAGGTCGTGTAAAAGTCCTGTGCAGAAAGCAGTCCCGACGTGGAGAGAAGTGCCGGCAGCAGGATGATTTCAAAGATTTTGGTCAGCTTCATGGTTCCCTCCCTGGTTTCAGCGGACGGTCAGGAGAATGATCGAATTCGGCGGCAGCGCGTTGCGGAACGTGACCGGCGCAAAATTGAATGCCTCATCGGTCAGCCGGCAGGAGGTGATCGTCCGGCCGCCGAGATCGAGTTCGACCGGACATTCCTTTTCGGTGAAGTTCACGATCATGACCGCTCCTTCGTCCTTTTCCGCGGCGGCGCAAACGTAGATATTTCCCGTATCGGAAGATGAAAACACCTGGTTTTTGAGGCGGTAGAGTTCATTGAACGAGGTGAACGCCCAGTATGCTTTCAGCGGCTGCAGCGTCATGGGATTGAAGAGTCCGCCATACGTGCTGGTCCCGCAGCGGCCGTCGTAGAACATGCCGATATCGACCTTGGAACGCTGCATTTCGAGGATGAAGGCGGCCGTGGCGGCGGAATGGCACGCCTTGTCCCGCAGGGTATGCTTGTAATTCCATTCGTTCAGATGCTGTTCCACACCGCTGAATCCGTATTCCGTGAGTTTCCGGTCCACATAATCCGCATAGAAAACCACCGTGTCCGGCGCATCGTAATTGTGCCAGGAGAAGAAATCCAGCGGACACTTGTTCTTCTTGACATAGGCCAGGAACTGATCGAAGAATTTGATGAAACTTGCCCGGACCTTGTTTTCTCGCTGTTCCGGATGTAGAAGCGCGTAAAAACCGCTGGAAGCATAACCGCCGATCTTGATTTCCGGGAATTCCGCTTTCAGCAGTTTCGAGGTCGTCTTGTACAGATCCATATATTGTTTCCAGGTCCCCGTCCACATATATTTGCGGTCCTCGCATTCCGGTTCGTTCCAGATTTCCCAGTAGGTCATCTTGTAGTGGAATCCGTTCGCCCAGCCTCTGGTGTAGTGACGGATGACGCCCGCGCAGATTTTCGCCCATTTGGTGAAATCTTTCGGCGGATTGACGTAATAGGCTTTGCGCCACACTTCATTTTCGATGGTCACGCCGAGACGGTAATAGGGTTCGACTTTGGCGTTGACCAGACTGGTGATCAGCGGATCGGTCCAGGTGAAATCATAGGATGCCGGATCGTCCGGATCGGCGTCGAAATCGCGGAAGACATTGGGGATATCCACGAAACGTCCCGCTCCGAAAGCGCCGCCGGTATCATGCAGCCGGGAATATGGGATCCCGGCCTCGGTAAGAAAGTGAAACAGCGAATCATTGCTCCAGCCCATGATCGGCGGCTGGCCGATGGCGTGCACCGGTTTCATAGTCCGGACGTTTTTCGTGAAATCAACAGAGATCGCAGTCATATTCCAACTCCTTTTCATCCGATGTGGATATTTCCTGCTAACAATACCTGCAAAAGGGCAATTTTCAAGCGCAGAAGAGATATTTTCGGGAAAAATCCCTTCGACGGGGAATGTCGTCACCGGGCCAGTCCCGGACTCACCGGAACCTTTCCAGTTAGTTTTTACAACCCCGCGTATTCGCGATAGCGGTCATACAGTCCGTGCGCCTGGATGTAGGCGGAATTCGGACTCATGAAATGGGAAAATTCGAAAGTGATGGCTTTTTCGATCCCGACCGCTTCGGCGGCACGGAGTTTGTGCCACATCTTTTCCCATTTGATCGGCAGGAAATGGATCGGCATGTCGCGGTCGAACGTTTCGCAGTTGGTCCAGCAGTGCAGATGGTGTTTGTCGGCGAGTTTCATGTTGATTTCCAAGTAGTCCTGCAGCTCGTGGATCTCGACATGTCCGTCCTGGAATGCGATGGCGTCGACGCTGCCGGAGATCATTGAAAAGATGTTGTCCCACTCTTTTTCGTGCTGTTCCAATGCAATGGATCCGGCTTTGATTCCCAGTTCGGCATTGGCTTTCACGCCTTGGATGAACGGCGAGATCAGCACCGGCAGGCCGTTGGAAATCTCTTTGCAGAACGATCCGAGTTTGGCATAGCCTTCCGCGGTGCGGCCGCGGCTGCGTGAAACTTCCCGCGACAGATACCAGCCGCCGAAAGCGGGACAATGTCCGTAGCTTTTCCAGGCTTCCTCCACCACGCGCATATTGGTTTCCAGATCGTTCTGAAAATCGATCTGTTCCGGCTCCAGTCCGCAGTCATAGGTCCCGAAGTAAAATTTCATCTGATATTTTTCCGCCAGACGCAAAAACATGCCGGTGAGGTCGCAGAATGGTTCGAGCGCATTCACACGTTTCATCAGAACTTTCGAGGGAAACGCGATGCTCTGGCGCAGGCCGCACCGGATCAGAATGACCGTATCGATGCCGATCGTCTTCATGCTGCGGAAATCGGTATCCCATTCCTTTTCCCCCCAGTTCTGATGGGGAATGTCGTAGCTGATTTCATCAAGAAATGTTCCTGTGATCTTCATTTTTCAAGTCCTTTTAAGATTGTTTCGCTGTTCATTCTCGGCACATTCAAGTCCTGTCATCGGACACCAACTTCAAAATTATCTGTGGATCCGGATTCCGATCAGCAGGAAATTGTTCGGCCCGACCTTCAAATCGGCAAGACTTCCGATGGCCTCACCGGTCCAGAGATTGTGATACGAAACCTTTTTTCCGGCGAGTCCCAATTTCCGCATATCCAGCTGCAACGCGGCGGGCTGTTCGTCCCTTCCGAGATTTCCGATGACCAGCATCCGGTCATACGGCGAAGGTTTCTTCCATTCATACCAGGAAACCAGCACCTTCGGGGATTCGGAACGGACCGCATCGGAGAACCAGTAGCCGTGGAATTCCGCATCCGCCAGATTGATGTCATGCTTGATGATCCACCAGCGTTCCACGGTTTTGTGATGCAGATAGCAGTTGCTGAAATTCGTGTCATGCAGCAGCAGCGGAGCCATCAGGCTGAACGTATATTTGGGAACCGCGTAATTCTTTTTCATTTTCAGCCGCCACTGGGTGATCTGATAGATGGAATCGACGACGATGCCCGTTCCTTTCACCGGAGTGTAATAGGCGCTTTGGAATTCCCCGAGCGGAATGTTTTCGCAATAAAAATGTTCCATGTTCGAGGTGATCGCATTGGCATATTGTTCGCCTGGAAACCAGTAATCGCCGATTCCGTGGACGAACGGGACAAACCGGTTGTGGGCATGCAGGAAAAGTATTTTGTCTTTGCCGCATGAATCCAGCACGCGTTTGATCCGGATGAAATAACCGCGGAGCTTCATCAGGTTGGATGATGCGTAGGATTTGCCGAACGCATCGACCCCGCCGCAGCCGTGCAAAGTGTTGGAACAAAGACGTCCGCCGGCAATATCATAATAAATCCCCGGCAGATTGGGGTAGTCCTTCATGATCTTCCAGGCGCGCCAGACGAAAAGGTCTTCCGCGCCGGTGCCGCCGCAGCAGCCTTCCACATCATAATGCTTGCCGGTCTTGAATTCCAGGCCGCCGCCCGAGGGGAATCCGGGGATCTGTTTCCATTCCGGGAAGAACCAGTCGTAGCTTTCTTCGGCGGAAGCAGTCATCAGCGGCTGAGAATACGGCATGTAGCGCGTTCCCTGTTTTTCCAGTTTTTCGATATGTTTCCGGAATTTCACCGGGTCGAGCGGCACCAGCCCGGTCCAGGGTTCGGTGGCATAATCCACCGGCTTAGACGGGATTCCGTAATACTGCACCTTCAAGGTTTCATATTTCAGCACATCCCAGACCTGGCCGGGGTTGAAGTCCCGGCGTCTTGCCGGTTCGGGACGGCCGGGCGTGGCCATGAAAGCCATGGAGTATTCCGCCGGTTTCTTCAGCACGGAGGGGACCGTGATGAAATCGGCATTGACCGTGACGGCTCCATTTTTTCCGGTCATGGTGAATTGCTTGTATCCAGCCGGATTCTTCCAGTTCGCCGGGGATTCGATCCACCACATGAGGCCTCGGTTGATCCCAGTGGTCCAGATCATGAAATCCTGGCCGTGCTGATAGCTGAATTTATAGTTTTCTCCATCTTTGTTCCGCCATTTCGAATACAGCGGATCCAGCATGGCGCGGGCACATTGCCGGGGCACTGCCCATTGCAGGTTCAATTTCCGGATTTTCCCTTCCTTGCCGTCGGCCGGTTTCATGGCAATGCGGATTTTCACCAGACCGTCAAAGCACAGCGCCGAGTTCCAGGAAAACGCCATTTCCCCGGCCTTGCCCGTGCCGGCAAAACGGATCTCGTCCTCAAATTTCTCTGTAACCCTGAAAGCTTCCCATTGGACGGCTGTTCCGTCCAGCAGCAGGGCCGGCGCGGCGGAAAGCATTTTTTCTCCTCCTGCAACGATTTGCACGGGGAACGGACCTTTTTCAAACGTGTAGATCCGGTTCCAGACTTCGAACTTGCCCGAGCCGAGTTCTTTGACCGGAGTCCAGGGCGCCGGAACGGTATGGTTGTCCGCAACTTTCTCCTTATATGGGGTCATGTCCGGGACCCGGAAAAGCCGTTGGGCTTCCAGCACGGGTTTGCCCGCATCCAGAATGACCGCTTTCAGCTGATACCGGCCCTGCGGGGGGGCTTCCCTGAACTGCAATGCCAGTTTGCAGACCGCACTTTTCATGGCGGTTTTTTCCGAAATGATTTTTTTCCCGGAAGCGGAAATCAGCGAAACTTCCGCCTCGGCGCGGCCGGATCTAACCAGCTCCCGGACGGCACTGCCGGCACCCTCGGCATCCACCGTGATGTTCAGCAGTTTTTTGGAAGCATAACAGACCGGCTTGATTTCCAGCGGCTGGTTGACCGCGATGCGCGAGGCATAATAAAAGTTTTTGGAACCTGCAGCAAAATCATAGATCCCGGGCGGGAGTTCCATCTGCCAGAGGGCTTGTCCCGCCGGACGCGGTGATCTGGTCCGGTCCGCCGCCAGCAGCCAGGCAGGTATTTCCGGATTCAGCTGCAGTTCGAACATGCCGGATTTGAGCCCGAATTTCTCCATGCGGACCGGTTTCTTTGGTCCCGTGAAATGCAGAATGCCGAATTTCGATTCGTCGAAAAAAGTTTTGCTGTTCAGCGCCCAGTTCACATGCGAGGCTTTGTCCAGATACCGCGTGGCACAGAAATTGACCAGCAGCGATCCCCCTTCCGCACCGATGTCTTTCCGCGGAATGGCCATTTCGAGCGTCCATTTGCCGTTTTCCCGGCGGACCGCTTTTCTGGCGGAACTGTTCCACTTCGGATTAAGGAAAGCCGGATCATAAAGCCCGCTGCGGGTCTCCATGTCCGCGTCAAACAATGCTCCCGCGGAATTGATGATGAATTGAAAACGTTTTTTTTTAATCGTGAAAATATGGATCTCAAACGAGTCGTCCCGCCAGGTATCCACCAGATCGCTGCCGGTGATCTGGTGTTTTTCGCCGCCCTCGATTTCGGCGCCGACCAGAAGATCGTTCCCATTATGTTTCAGATACACTTGGGCCCGGGCTCCCGGCAGCGCGCCTTTGACCAGGTTGAGGATGGGAAAACAGGCCGCGTCCTGCCATTCAAGAGGATCCAGCGTGCCGTCAAGAGTGATTTCTTTGCCGCGGGGAACTTCCGCTTCATTGCGTTTGCCCGTATCCGCGCGGGGGATCCTTTTTTCATAATTCTGCTGGATTTCCGCCGGAGTCAGGACCCGGTCGTAGATTTCCAGTTCGTCAAACGCGGTGGCATGTGCCGGATCATGGATGAAATGCTTGTTGATCCCCAGGCTCATGCTGCCGTTTTTGACAGTCTCCGGAAAATCCACTTTCTGCCGGAAAGTCAGCGGATTTTTCGTGTAGGGCAGCGGCTTGGCACGTTTTCCGTCCAGATAAAGCGCCATCATGTTTTCATCCCACACCGCGTCGATCTTGTGCCACCGGCCCGGCGCCCATTCCTCATTTTTCAGCGGGACATTGATATATCCGATCTCCTTGTTCTTGTGAATGATCGCGAAACGCAGCAGCGACTGGTTGATGAATTTATAGATCAGGAACCGGTAGCCGTTCGGAAAATCCGACCGGAAGAAGATCTGGAATTTCTTTTCGGAAGGTTTCCAGTTCAGGGAGGCGACCCAGAGCGAGATGGTTCCTTTTTTGGGATTGTGGTTCTTGAAATTGGAATAACTCACCGTCTCCCGGTTGGTGAGGGAAAGCGCGTTGCCCTTGTTCCCGACCCCGTTGTACATCCGCAGTGCCAGCGATTCCGGGAAATTGAGCGATTTTTTATTCCCCGCCGCATGTTCGGCGGTTACCGTGACGTTGTCGAAGCTGGCTTTGAAAATCAGGGAAGGATCAGGTTTATCCTCCGCCAGGAGCGCGGACCCCAGAAACAGCAGTAACAGAAGATATTTTTGCATGATCAGTTCCCCGGATTGAAGTTCGATAACGTAGTCAATACTGAAGCATGGCTGGCATTCGCCAATGTTTCAGCATGAAGATCGGCATAGAAAATGTTGGTGAAACCCTGCACATTGACAAACCGTCCCGGATTCTTATTGCCGTGAGGCGACACGATTTCATTCCAGAAGTTCGTATTGGTAGACACCTTGGTGCCGTTGAAATAGGCGGTCCCGACTTTTTTCCCGCCGTTGGAAATCATTCCGTCGAATACGACTGCTTTTCGGGACGGATACTTGACACGGTTGGTTTTGTATACCGTCATTTTTCCATTCCAGCTGAGATACCCACCGAAATAACCGTTATATGCATAGGTGATGGAGGAATAACCGCCGTTGCCGTCCGGGTTGTAATATGCCGAACTTTTCAATTCGTTTGGATCGTAAACAGTCAGCAGCGTCGGACAATAAAAAGTTTTCGCATTGTTGACATATCCGGCCTGGCGGAATTTACGTCCCCACGGGTCGGTCGTTGCTGCTTTGCCGTAATACATATCATGGGTGACGGGATAAAATTCCACATTGTCATTGAAATAATTGGCGAAGCAGAGACTGATCTGTTTGACATTCGAGAGGCAGTTCGCGCTGCGGGCTTTTTCCCTCGCCGCATTCAAGGCCGGCAGCAGCATC